>JAEDMD010000119.1 GCA_016303195.1 Oscillospiraceae bacterium
CTGTCCCCCTCATTCACCCCCTGCAAGGGAGATAACATCCCCCTTGACCCCAGAAATGCCGCCTTCGGCGGTTTCTATTATTTTAAAAAAGTAAATGCTGTTGCCGTGCTAAAAAATAAAAATTCGCCCTGATAAATGAAAAAATGTGTTTAAATAAAAAGCGATACCCCCTCTTTTGTGAATGTATCGCTTTTACTCTATCTCAGTCCTTGCAAGTTTTTTCAGTGCGCTGTAATCCGCCTTGCTGATAGTGATATCTTCTTTTTTACCGCTGATACTGTCATAACAGCTAAGCACCGAACTGTATGCGAAATAGATCTTATCGTATCTGTTCGCAGTATCCGATTGCAGTACTCTTACAATATCTGCCCAGTAGCGCACGGTTGAATCTATGGGCAATCCATCCATAACAATGATAAGCCCAAGTCTTTCAAATCCATTCTTCTTGTAATGCTCTATCTTTTCAGCTTCTTGCGGAATATCCTTTCAAGCGCCGCAAGCTCGTCATTGGAATCAACTGTGGGCAGAATGGAGTACATATCCAGATAAGCCGCTCCCCGTCCTTCCGCCTTCCGTCTGTATTTTACATCGCCCGTTTCCCAGTATTGCAGACAATCCCCGACGATCGCCCTGTTCAGGTCTATCGCAAGCTCAGTCACCTCGATACCGCTTGTCTTATCGCCGCTTTGCAGATCGGGCGCATCTCCCACAATCCATGTATCGAAATCATCAAAACAGTATTTCAGCACTGCAAGTGCAAGATGTTCGGTGAAGTATTTTATTTGTTCAGACCTGAGCGGTGAGTCAAAATGTCTGCTGCGTATCTCCTCAGTCAGTTCAATGCTCATTCCAACACCTCCTTGTATGTGTTGATTGTATCCGATAACATTATATCATAAAAGCGAGGCGTTATGATATAATTACCCGATTGCAGGGAGCAGATTGAAGATCTACATATCTGCAAGGGCTTTAAATAATATATAATGAATGCTTTTGCATTCATTATATCATAAAACTGCCTGAATTTCAAGTCAATTATATAAATTATCGGTTTTGTATTATTGACAATCGCCGTGTTTTCGGGTGTTTCAGTGATTTCATCAAATGTCATATAATTGACTTCTACCCAAAATTTCTACCAACTTTTCTTTCCAACACAGCCGAACCTTATTACCGTAATCCTGACAATAAATAAGTCCACTGAGGTTAGCAACATATCCACTACTGTTACGCTTGCCCTGCGACACCGACTGTTCCATCTCACGAACCCTGTCCCCAAGCTCCTGAGAAACAATAGCTTCGTGCGTATTTTTCACAACGATCATGTCTTCCTCATCGTTCTTAATAATCTTGTGATTTTTGTAGCTGACAGTTTCGGGACTCCACATATGCCTTGTGCGGCGTCACAGCAACAGCATTTACTTTTTTGCGTTAAATCATAGATATTGAGAAACGTCCGTAAAGCATCGCTGCGCTTGCTTTACTGCTTTGTCAGGGGGACGCTGTCTCCTAACAGGAGCCCGTCCCCTCTGTCAGCTATGCTGACATCTCCCCACACTGTGGGGAGTCACCCTCATTCACCCCCTGCAAGGGAGATAACATCCCCCTTGACCCCAGAACGTGCGCCTGCGGCGCTTTTTTATATTTTTTAAAAATAAATGCTGTTGCCCTGTAACTGTCAACTAACCTATTGTAATTATCGGCGGAATCTGGTATAATAATATTGATTGTGTAATTTTCTGATGAAAGGAATCATAATGATGGAACTTAAAAATACTATCGTCTCGCTGTCCGAGGCTTACGGTGCTTCGGGAAATGAATCCCCTGCCGCTGAACTTGCCCTTTCAATGCTGAGGGAGTACTGCCCCGATGCTGAGATGATCGGCGGAAACGTTATCGGTCATTTCGGTGAGCAGAAAAAAGGACTTCCGAGCCTTGTTCTGGATGCACATATAGATCAGGTGGGATTCGTGGTCACATACATCACTGACGAGGGCTTTGTTAAAATAGGAAGCATCGGCGGAATCGACCGCAGACTTCTCCCTGCACAGCCTGTTATCATCCACGGAAAGCGTGATATCAAGGGCGTGATATGCTCCGTTCCTCCGCACCTCACAGGCGGTTCGGGAAGTGTCCTCTCTTTCGACGATGCGGCTATTGATACGGGAATGACAAAGGCTGAACTGGAGGAGATAGTTTCCCTCGGTGACAGCATCACCTTTGATGTGAAATGCCGTGACCTGCTGGGCACACGCATGACAGGAGGCGCTCTTGATGACAGGTGCGGAGTTGCATCGCTCCTCTATACACTGGAACTTCTCAAAGGCAAAGAGCTTGCATATAATATCACTGTTGTTTTCTCCGTTCAGGAGGAAGTGGGTGAGCGTGGCGCTAAGACAGGCGCATTCAACACCGCTCCCGATGTGGCACTGGCGGTGGATGTGAGCTTTGCCTATGCAAACGGCGAGGACGATGAAAAGTGCGGCTATCTGGGAAAAGGCCCGATGATAGGCATTTCTCCGTCGCTTTCCCGTGAGATATCCGACAGGCTCATCGAGGTGTCGAAGAAGAACGATATCCCCTATCAGATCGAAGTCATGAGCGGTATGACCTCCACAAATGCGGATCAGTATTCCGTCAGCCGAGGCGGCGCAAAGACCTGTACAGTGTCCATTCCGCTGAGAAATATGCATACCCCCGTTGAGGTCATCGACGTTAATGATGTTGAACTGACAGCGGAACTGCTTGCCGCTTTTATCAGCAAACAGAGCGCAGAAAGCAGAAAGTAGTTTGCAGGGGCGGATATTATCCGCCCGTTGGTCACGAAAAAACAACATTAACCCAATGTAGGGAACGCCGCCCTCGGCGGTCAAGCCGAGGGAAGTAAATACAAACCAGCCGAACAGCATAGCTTCGCTCGCTGTTCTACCTTCTTAGGGGGACGCTGTCCCCCCTCGTTCACCCCCTGCAAGGGAGATAACATCCCCCTTGACCCCGGAATGTGCGGCTGCGCCGCTTTTTATTTCTTAATTAAAATAATGGAGGAAACCAAAATGAAAGAACTGCTCCGTGAGCTTTGCCTTACAGACGGAATCTCAGGCGATGAGTGCGCTGTAAGAGAGCTTATCATAGAGAAGATCAAGGGGCTGTGCGAATACAGCACCGACCCCCTCGGCAGTCTCATCTGCTTCAAAAAAGGAAAGAAAACTCCCGAAAAGAAACTTATGATATGCGCCCACATGGACGAAGTGGGCTTCATGGTCACCTACATCCGCCCAGACGGTACTCTCAGCTTTGACACCGTAGGCGGAGTTGACCCTGCTGTTGTCATCGGCAGACAGGTGCGTGTGGGAAAAGACCGTATCAGCGGAGTTGTCGGCTCGACGGCTGTGCATAATCTCTCAAAGGAACAGCGTGAAAAAGCCCCGACTATCGGCAGTCTCTACATAGACATCGGCGCTGAGGACAAAGCCGACGCTGAAAAGCACGTTTCCCTCGGCGACTGCGTTTACTTCGATTCCGAGTTCGTGGACTTAGGCGAAAGACGCATAAAGGCAAAGGCTATCGATGACCGTGCAGGCTGTGCCATGATGATAGAAATGATTCATGAGGAACTTGAATATGATACTTACTTCGTGTTCAACGTTCAGGAGGAAATTGGTCTGCGTGGCTCGACTGCTTCAGCATTTGCAGTTGCTCCTGATTTCGCCATCGTCCTTGAATCCACAACTGCCGCAGATATCGACGGTGCATCGGGCGCAAAGCGTGTCTGCGAAGTTGGAAAAGGCCCTGTTGTTTCCTTCATGGACAGAAGCACCATGTACGACAAGGAGCTTTACCGCCTTGCTTTCGATACCGCAAAGGAACTGGATATCCCATGCCAGACCAAGACCATGGTCGCAGGCGGAAACGATGCGGGCGCTATACACAAGAGCGGAAAGGGAGTGCGTACTATCGCCGTTTCTCTGCCTTGCAGATATCTCCACTCTCCATCATCGGTGATAGAATTCGCCGACATGGAAAATTCATACACACTTGTTAAAAATCTTGCAAAAAGGATAGCTGAATTATGATAAAACTTATCGAACACGAGCATGAGCTTGACCGTGACCTGCTGAACAAGACCCTCTCAGGCAAAAAAATGCTCGCATACATGAGAGCTTACGGCCCGAATTACGAATTCTGCCGATTCTACAAGCTGACAGACGAAAACGGCATAGGATTCATGTTCATCATCAACTCAACGCTGATAATCTGCACTGACGGTATGCTCCAGCCAAATGAGGAGATAAACCTGTTCGTCAGCATGAATCTCCCATTCCGTATCGAGGGCGACCGCCACATCCTTGAAGGGATAGACCTTGAAGAACACTATCAGAAGCTGAACCGTACAATTTTCGAGCTTATCCCCGATGATTCACCGCTGGAGACTATCGAGGAACACGTTGACTTCAACCCGAAGCTCACCGACGTTTACAACATCCTCAGCGAGGGATTCCCGAATATTGCGGATTTCTCCCTCTGGTACACAGATACCTCCCACCGCACCCGTCACGGCATAAGCAGAGTTTTCACATACCGTGGCTCAACAACTGCATCTGCTGTTTTCGACATCGGCAGTACTGTCCTCATCGGGCAGGTGGCTACAAACATTTCCGCCCGTGGCAGAGGCTATGCAAGGGAATTCCTCAAATGGCTTGCCAAATTCTTCAACGGGCTTGGAAAGAGAGCATATCTCCTCGCTCTTGATGTACGTGTCAGCTTCTATCAGGAGATCGGCTTCAAGATAGTCGGCAGAGAGATAGTTCTGGAACGTATCGACGTTGAAAAGGACAGCCTCAGCAAGGGCAAACTCATTGAGGAAGCTCAGTGAGCAGTTTTCAGAAAACAGAAAGGAATAACTATGAATAAAAAAATAAATGAACTCTACGGCTTTGCTCCGAAGCTGGCAGAAATGGCTGAAAAGGCTGAAAATGCCTGCAAGGAAGCATTTGCACGTACCGAAGATACAGCCGAATACAACGGTGCAAAGGTGCTTAAAGCCTTTGCTGACAACAAGATAAGCGAACCCTGCTTTTACGGCTCAACAGGCTACGGCTACGGCGATGTGGGCAGAGAGGCGATAGACAAGGTTTTCGCTCAGGTCCTCGGCACTGAGGATGCTCTCGTCCGCTTCAATTTCGTTTCGGGAACTCATGCGCTTTCCGTGGCGCTTTTCGGTGTTCTCCGCATGGGCGACAAAATGGTATCCATCACAGGAAAGCCATACGACACCCTTGAAGAAGTTATCGGTATCAGCGGAACTAAGGGAAACGGCTCGCTGATGGACTACGGCGTTGAATACGCTCAGGTCGATCTCAACGCTGACGGTTCACCGAAGCTCGACGAGATAACAAAGGCTGTCAAAGACGCAAAAATTGCCTATATACAGCGCTCCAGAGGATATTCTCTCCGCAGCGCCTTCACAGTGGAAGATATTGACAGCATGATTAAAGCCGCTAAAAAAGGCAATCCTGATATTATGATAATGGTCGATAACTGCTACGGCGAATTCATCGAGACACGTGAGCCGTCATCGGTGGGCGCTGATATAATCATCGGCTCGCTCATCAAGAACGCAGGCGGCGGAATCGCACGTACAGGCGGATATATCGCAGGCAGAGCTGACCTCGTCGAGCTTTGTTCATATCGTCTTACCTGCGTGGGAATGGGCAAGGAAGTCGGCTGTACTCTCGGCATGAACCGTGAAATGCTCCTCGGACTTTTCTTCGCTCCCGATGTTGTGGCAAATGCAGTAAAGACTTCAATTTTCGCAAGCGAACTTTTCACAATGCTGGGATTTGAGTGTTCGCCACGAAAGGATGACAAGCGTGGAGATATCATAACTGCCGTAAAACTTGGCGATGAGGAACATCTCTGTGCTTTCTGCCGCGGCATACAGAAAGGCGCTCCCATTGATTCATTCGTAACACCCGAACCGTGGGATATGCCAGGCTACTCCGACAAGGTAATAATGGCGGCAGGCGCATTCACAGGCGGTGCTTCTATCGAGCTTTCCGCAGACGCTCCTCTCCGTGAACCATTTGCAGTATGGATGCAGGGCGGTATCACCTACACAAGCGGCAAACTTGGTGTAATGCTTGCCGCTCAGGAAATGATCGACGAGGGACTTATCAAGCTCTGAGATCATGGAATGAAGAATTACCACGGCAACAGCATTTACTTTAAAAAATAAAAATCCGCCGCAGGCGGCATTTCTGGGGTCAAGGGGGATGTTATCTCCCTTGCAGGGGGTGAATGAGGGGGACAGCGTCCCCCTGACAAAG
>JAEDMD010000120.1 GCA_016303195.1 Oscillospiraceae bacterium
TTGACCTGACCAAAGGGATGTGATCCCTTTGGAAACCCGATGTTTGAGTTTCAGACTTGATTCAAACTTTTTTGACAGACTGAGGGATGCCTGAGCATCCCCCTATATTTTTTTATTCAAATGTAAGCTGATTGGTCTCGCCAAGCTCCTTTGCAGGCTTTCCTGCCGCAGGAACGCTCTTGGAACGGTATTTTTCCAGTCCCTCACGCTCCTCATCGGTGATTATTGCCGCCGAAGCAAGGATTCCTTTCTTTCGCATCGTCATGACCTGTACGCCCTGTGAATCACGGGTAGTTTTCGGAAGTATCATGGCTGTATTGAACACAAGTGCGTGTCCTGTTGAACTTCTCAGCAGGATATCGCAGTCATCGCTGATGAAAATTGCAGCGATAAGCGGTGATTTAGCCGAATATGCCTTTGCCAGCTTTTTGCGGTTGGTCTTGGTCTCGTATGCCTTCATCGGCACTTTTGCCGCCTTGCCGTTTTCAAAGAAGAACATCATATATCCGCTGTAATCCGTTGTCGGGAACATTGCGGTCAGGTTCTCGTTTTCGTCAAAACTCAGCTTGGCAGGGATGTAGTCACCCATCACACTCGCCTTTGTATCGTCAAATGTGCTTGCCTTAGCCTTGTATGCCTGCGCCATGTCAGTGAAGAAAACAAGATCAGTCTTGTTGTTAGCCTCAAAGGTCTGGCTGATATAGTCGCCCTCTTTCAGCTTCTGCTCGCCGCTCATTCTCAATGACTGCGGTGTTATCTTCTTGAAGTAGCCGCTCGCAGACACGAACAGGTTGACAGGATAATCTGGAGTATCGTCGATGACCTCCTCCTCAACTATTTCGTCCTTGTAACAGAGACAGGTCTTACGTGGCTTTGCATAATTTTTGATAACGTCACGAAGCTCAGAAATGATTATCCTGCGTATCTTTTTATTATCCTTCAGGATATCTTCCATTTCCTCGATATCCTTTTTAAGCTGGTCAACTTCCTCAACACGTCGGAGAATGTACTGCTTGTTGATATTTCTCAGTTTTATCTCAGCTACATATTCTGCCTGTATTTCGTCGATACCGAAGCCTACCATGAGATTCGGCACAACGTCCGCTTCATTCTCAGTCTCACGGATTATACGGATCGCCTTGTCGATGTCAAGGAGGATTTTTGAAAGCGCTTCAAGAAGATGGAGTTTTTCTTTCTTCTTATTCAGCTCAAAATAGACTCTGCGCTGTACACATTCTTCACGGAATGCCGTCCATTCTGTCAGTATCTCACGGACACCCATTACCTTCGGTGTGCCTGCAATGAGGATGTTGAAGTTGCACGGATAGCTGTCCTGAAGCGGTGTAAGTCTGAACAGCTTCTGCATCAGCTTGTCAGGGTCATATCCTTTTTTAACATCGATGGCGATTTTCAGACCGTCAATGTCAGTCTCATCACGGATGTATGAAACTTCGATTATCTTTTTCGCTTTTACAAGCTCGATTATCTTGTCGATTATCGCTTCAACTGTTGTAGTATAGGGAATTTCCGTTATTTCGATACACTTGGCAGTCGGATCGTAATTATACTTTGAGCGTACTTTAATGCTTCCTCTGCCTGTTTCATAGATCTTTTTCAGTTCATCCTCATCATAGATCATGAAGCCGCCGCCCGGAAAATCAGGGCCTTTTAGAGTGCTGAGGATGTCATGATTCGGGTCTTTCATCAGCGCAATGGTAGTCTCGCAAACTTCCTCAAGATTGAACGGGCAGACGTTGCTTGCCATAGATACGGCGATTCCCGTGTTGGAGTTTACAAGAACTGTCGGAAAGCTGGCAGGAAGAAGTGTCGGCTCCTGCATTGTGTTATCATAGTTGGGGACAAAATCCACTGTCTCCTTGTCGATGTCACGGAAAAGCTCATTGCATATCTTTTCCAGCTTTACCTCGGTGTATCGTGGAGCGGCAAAGTGCATCTTGCTGGAATACTGCTTGCCGAAATTTCCCTTAGAATCAATATACGGATGCAGAAGCGCCTCGTTTCCTCTTGTCATACGCACGAGAGTTTCATAGATTGCCTGATCGCCGTGTGGATTCAGCTTCATTGTCTCACCTACGACGTTTGCAGACTTTGAACGCTCTTTATCGGGCGAGAGAAGTCCTCTCTTGTACATCATATAGAGCAGTTTTCGGTGAGACGGCTTGAATCCATCTATTTCAGGGAGCGCTCTTGAAATTATAACGCTCATGGCATAAGGCATATAATTCTTTTTCAGCGTATCTGCTATCTTTTCATTTATTACACTGCCTGAACCTTCAATATATGCTTCATGCTTGAAGGCAGGCTTTTTCTTTGGAGTTTCTTTTTTTCTTGGCATTACGTCCTCCTTTTTGTCTTGCAGGAAGCCCGTCAATGGGATTTCTTTCAGACATTATGCAAACCACGGGAGGGCATGGTCGCCCTCCCTGCTTATTGTTTCTGTTTACCGCTTGCTGCGATAATCCGAATACTGCACTGCTATGCGGTTTTCGGGAGCGGTATCAAATGTATAAAGGCAAAGTATGAACAGCCATTCAAGAGGCTTCATTATTATGTATACTATGTCGGCACGGGTCTGTGTGGTGATGTGCCTTGATATCGGGTAGCCGTGTTTGTCATAGAATCCACGGACAGCCTTGTGGAATTTCGGGGTGCGCTCCATTATCATATCCTCAAAGGCATTGGATGCAAGAAGCTGGCGGTTTACTACGATAGTATCGCCCCTGCGTTTTCCGTAGCGGACGGGCTTTACGACTTTCTTATGTCCGCCTGCGGCTACTGTACAGAGATAATGGCCATCATAGTCGATAGGCGGAGGCGGTATCTGTGTGGAGAATGTCCAGTCGGCAGTCATAGTGAATGCCTTGATTATTCCGTCAGGGCCTTGTCCGAGAAGAATGTACAGCGCAACGAGGATAACTGCCGCAGGAAGTATCATTATGAAATGAAGCTCAGTCAGGGAAGCTATCGTCCTCAGACTTTTCTCCAGCGGCTTTGCGCTTTCGTGGATATACTGGGTATCATGTTCATCTTTATAGCTGAGACGTTCCGTGATATAGCGCTTTGTATTTCTTGCTGTGAGCAGTATCAGATTAAAGAGATAATACATCAGCGGTATTACGCCGATACTGTAATTATAAGCAAGCTGAATTATGAAAAATCCGAAAACAACTTCACCGATGACAGCAAATGCAAAGCTGAGCGCCTGCGGTATCGGCGGAATTTTACTTGGATTTGATACTGCTATCATTATAAGTCCGAGAATTCCAAGTGCAAAAGTCACCCATACGGTCATGCCGTACTGACTGTGCAGGAACAAATGATACTGTCCCACATAAACAGCCTCGTTATAATCCTTATCAGGAGCGAAACCGACCGGATCAATGGGCATGATACCGAGCCAGACAGCAGAGCATACCGCACCGAAAATGATGATTGCAACGTCTGTTCTAACGATGGAGCTTTTGCCATATTTGTGTTCCAGACGCTCCTCCTCAGTCATTTTAGGGAATTTAAATGTGAAACACCAGTTCTTTACTCCGAGAATTATCGGTAAAGCGCAAAATGCTCCGATAAATAACATACCAATTATTCCACTCATAGCCATAAACCTCCTGTTAATTTTGGTTATGGCTATAGTATACCACACAAAATATCAAATGTCAATAGAAAATTATTGTTTTTCGATATTATTTTTTTGATTATCAAGATTTGCGCTTTATCATATAATCGTAGCACAGCTTGTCGCCGTTGCCGCAGTCGATGATGTTGTACTCTGAAAATTCGTAGCCATTCTTCATGTACATCGCCTTTGCAGGCAGTGACGCACTTAGTTCAGATGTATCCCATCTGTCGAAAACAATGCTCTCAGCAAACCTCATAAGCTCCCGTCCAAAACCTTTTCCCTGATATTCGGGAAGGACGAACAGGCGGTTTATTTCGTTCCCGTTGACAGTCACCGTTCCGACAGCTTTTTCTTCATCGTATATCAGCCATACACAGCCTTCGCCGATATCCTTTGATATACGGCTTATGCTGTGATGTGCGAGGAAGAAATCAACCGCTCCCTGCGGATAATATCGTGGATAAACGGCATTTATAGTTTCATGTGAGATGCACTTCACTTTTTCCGCATCTTCAATCTTTGCTTTTGCTATTTTCATCAGCTTATATCCGCAAGTTCGAGATAATCTGCGCCATACTGCGAAATATAATTTTTACGTCCCTGAAGATCGTCTCCGAGGAGCATTTCAAATATTTCGGCAGATTCCTGAATGTCCTCGGCTGTTACCTTGATAAGTCGCCGTGTATCGGGATTCATGGTCGTAAGGCTCATCATGTCAGGCTCATTCTCACCAAGACCTTTTGAACGCTGGATGGTATGTTTCTTATCGCCTATCTTGTCAAGGATACGCTGTTTTTCCTGCTCGGTGTAGGCGAAATAGGTCTTTTCCTTTGTGTTTATCTCAAACAGCGGTGATTCGGCAATGTATACATATCCCTCGCTGATGAGAGTTGGTGTGAGACGGTAAAGCATGGTCAGTATCAGCGTTCTTATCTGGAATCCGTCAACATCCGCATCGGTACATATTACTATCTTGCTCCAGCGGAAATTGTTGATGTCGAATGATGAAAGCTCCTTGTTTGCCTTTGAAGTTATCTCAACTCCGCATCCGAGGACTTTAATAAGATCGGTGATTATCTCGCTCTTGAATATCTTTCCGTAGTCAGCTTTGAGACAGTTCAGTATCTTTCCACGAACAGGGATAACTGCCTGAAATTCCGCATCACGGGCGAGTTTTACAGAACCGAGAGCCGAGTCGCCCTCCACGATGTAAATTTCTCTGCGTGTAACGTCTTTAGTACGGCAGTCAACGAATTTTTCGACCATGTTTGCAAGGTCTATCGTACCTGTCAGCTTTTTCTTGGAATTCAGACGAACTCTTTCGGCATTCTCACGGCTTCTCTTGTTGATGAGTACCTGCTCTGCTATTCTCTGGGCTTCGTCAGGATTCTCAATGAAGTATATCTCAAGCTGATGGCGGAGAAATTCTATCATTGCTTCACGTATGAACTTGTTTGTTATCGCCTTTTTGGTCTGGTTAGCGTAGGAAGTCTGGGTCGAGAATGACGACGAAACAAGTATCAGACATTCCTCGACATCGTTGTAGTTTATCTTGCCCTCATTTTTCTGGTAGCCGTTATTCTGTTTGATATAGTTGTCTATCTCAGCGGCAAATGCACGTTTTACGGCTTCAGCAGGTGAACCGCCGTGTTCGAGGAAACTGGAATTGTGGTAATACTCCGTCAGTTTCGCCTTATTTGAAAATGTAAGAGCAACATCCAGCTTCACCTTGTATTCGGGCTTGTCATCACGGTCACGGCCTTTTTTCTCGGCTGTCCAGTGCTGGATGGAAGTAAGCGCTGTATCCCCTGCAACTTCTGCCACATACTCTGTGATTCCCGATTCATAGAAGAATTCCTCCTCATTGAAGCCGCCTGCTTCATTTTCGGAACGGAAAACAAAGAGTATGTTCGGGTTTACTATCGCCTGTCTTTTAAGTATGTCACGGAAAAAATCGTCAGATATACTTATATCAGTGAATACCTCTAAATCTGGCCTCCAGCGTGTCTTTGTGCCTGTCTGCTTCTTCTTGCACGGCTCTTTTTTCAGACCGCCGACATTCTCACCCTTTTCAAAATGAAGGTCATATCTGAATCCGTCACGGATGACCTCAACATCCATGAATTCGGACGAATACTGGGTCGAACAAAGTCCGAGGCCGTTAAGTCCGAGAGAATACTCATAGGAATCGTCAGCCGCATCATATTTACCGCCTGCATAGAGTTCGCAGTAAACAAGTTCCCAGTTATAGCGCTTTTCTACATTATTGTAGTCAACGGGACAGCCACGGCCGAAATCCTCGACCTCAATGTCGTTGTTTCTGAAATGAGTAATGACTATTTTATTTCCGTAACCTGCACGGGCTTCATCGATAGAGTTGGAAATGACCTCAAATACTGAATGTTCACAGCCGTCAAGTCCATCCGAACCGAATATGACAGCAGGGCGCTTACGAACTCGGTCAGCACCTTTCAACATGGATATACTGTCATTGCCGTAATCTTTTTTCTTAGCCATTTATTCACTGCCTTTCTTTTCGTTTTTAAGTATACGATTTTATTTTACCACACTGTGAGAAATTTTGCAAGTGTTATTTGCTGAATTACCACGGCAACAGCATTTGCTTTTAAAAAAAATAATAAAAACCGCCGAAGGCGGCATTTCTGGGGTCAAGGGGGATGT
>JAEDMD010000121.1 GCA_016303195.1 Oscillospiraceae bacterium
TCATCGGAAATGAGGTCGAGCATCTTTTCGGTATTCTCTGCGGCAGTTCCGCTGAAATCGTAAACTGTATCGCCTGTGAATACTCCGTAACGGATGGAGTCAAGGTCTATATTCACAACGAGAGTGTTGACCTTGAGAGTCATGGGCTGGAGGACTTCCTCACTGCCCCTGAGAACTTCCGATGCTGATACCTCAAGATACATTGCCGAACCCTTGTTTATGATATGCTCATAAAGAGTGTTCGCCGCAGAAGTCATTGCCTGATAGCGTTCGCTGCTGACCACGGAATCGCCGAGTATCTCAATATCAGATTCACGGAATTCGGGAAATGTAAAATCACTGCAAATGACCTTGGAGAATCCCGAACCTGAGACTTCATCAATGACGCTTATGTTGTAAGCCACCGCAGACTGTGAAAACGGCGATGTCCACGGTTTCCCGCCTGCTTCAAATGCATTGTCAAGCCACTGCGAACCGTCATTATAAGTGATATATCCCATATCGGGGAATGTCGCAGGGGTGATGTTGTCATCAAAAATACTGATATTTGCGATCGGTTTGTATCCGTCCTGAACGATGGCAGAGACTATCTCGCCCAGCGGCATTTCTCCCTGGATTGCGCCTGATTGCTGGGCAGTGTAGGTATTGCTTGCGTAGTATATTTTTCCTCCGCTGACTTTAAGCGGAACTTCAACGTATTGGATGTCCGAATCTTCGGGGATGCGCTTCAGTGCAGTCCTGAGAACGTCCCTGTTTATAAGATCGGTGCTATTGAGAGAAAATCCCAGAACGGCCTCGGTATCCGATGCTGTTGCAAGGGGCGATCCCTCTGTTGCAGGCTGTTCGCTTTCGGCAGCGCCTAAAAGATTTCCGCTGTCGTCGGTAGGTGCTTCCGTCGGAAGTGTAGTTGGCTGTGGAAGTTCGCTGTCGCCTGCTTTTTTGGTATACTTCATTATCGGCTCGGCTACGCTGTATCCGATGAATCCGATACCGCCGAGAAGAAGTATGGTAAGACCCACGGAAAATGCCTTTCCTACGGGGCTTTTGCCGTAGTAATTCTTTTCCTTGGTCTTGTAGATCTTCCTTCCTTTGTTTTTGAATCGCATATGTATATCTCTCCTGTGTTACTTTAATGCATAAACAGCCATTGAGATTATTCCAAGATAAATGAGCATTGCAGGGAATCCTCTGAATGACGCAGGAACTTTTTCGGAGTTGAGCTTTTTGTATGCCATAGCAAGGAATACCGCCGCAACTACGAATCCAACACCTGCTTCAAGGCCTTTAAGGAAATAGTGTATAGTGTCTCTGAGCGAGATGTTGTCTGCGGTCTTTTCGCTGATGGTGAAAAGCGTTCCCATTACAGCACAGTTGAACGCAGAAAGATGGATGTATTTTTTGTATGCCTGAAATTTTGCTTTTCCGAAAGTGGAAAGCGCAAGCAGGAACAGCGCATAAAGTATGCCGATAATTATTGTATAGCATATGAGCGTTGCGTATTCTCTTGCAAAAGGCGGCATAAGTGTATCAACGAAATATGTGAATGCCGAAGCAATGGTAGTGAACAGAGTTATGACACAGGCTGTTCTGATGAGGTTCTTTCTGCCGCTTGCCGCAACAAAAAGAGTACTCGTTCCGAGTGCCTGTGAGAATACGAGGTTTGCCAGTAAAAGTGTTATCAGGTCTCTTATAAGGAACATCAGTGTGACTCCTTTGCTTCATTTTTTCTTTCAGCGATGGCTGACCTTATCTTTCGGTAGACGCCGCACATAAGTCCGAGGAAAATAAATCCTCCGAAGGGCTTGCCGAGACCGCTGACTGTTGTGTTGATATCGGCGACCTTGCTGAATACTGTTCCGTATGCGAAAAATTCACGGACAATGCCTGTGAACAGCATAACGGCGTCGAAACCGATGATGTAGAATACCAGTGAAACTATCATCCTGCCACGGGGCATGCGGAAGAACTTTGCTTCACTTTGCAGGACGATCAGCGAATTTACCGCAAGAAGCGGATAATAAATGCCGATACGCTCGATGGAGTCGGGATAGAACTCAACTGCGAACCATCTTACGGGAATGAATATCAGCGATGATATCACCGCATAAATGATTATTTTCACTGTATAAGGCAGTTTTTTCGGTACAAATGAGCCAATGAGCAGTGAGATGAAAGTGATGGAATTGAACGCATATATAAGCGAAAGAGCATTTTTTATCGTATCACCGCATATTATTACGGGAGAAATGACCATCAATGATGCAAGGACTAAATTGTCGCCCAGTATACCGTCAAATACCGAATTTTTTCTTTCGTTCATGCTGATACCTCCTCTGCTGTGACCTCATTTTCTTCAATGTCATCGTCAGCGTGTTCGATCTTCTTTTCGAGCATCCTGAGCCCGAGAGCAACAGGCGTGAACAGTACAGACATGATCACGACCGCATTTTCCTTAGCTGTGGTCAGTACCAGAACATACGAGAAAATGCCGATGAACAAGCCATAGAAGAATGCAAAATACCATCTTCTCGGACATATTCTCAGATCGGAAACTATGTATACTGCCGCAAAAAGCACCATGTTGGTAACAAGGGAATACTTCACGGAATCTGTTCTGCTGTGTATCATCGGTGTCACGAACGCAAATAATCCTGTTCCGAGGAGCGTTCCGAAGAATGCGCCAGCGGAAATGTCCTTGCGGAAAATGAGTATCACTGCCGCAACCAGAAGAAGCAGTATGCTTACCGCTCCGCACGGGCCGCTGAAATTACCCATGAGCAGTTCAAAATCTGTATAATCCATGCGTCCTGTCATGTTGAATACATGGGAGGCAGAGTTCACAAGCGCATCAGTGCGTCCCATAAGGCTGATGTGGTCATGAGGAGCAGGATATGTGAGCATTTCTCTGCTCCATGATGTGAGTACGAACAGATATGCCGCCGCCGCAGGTGAGAATATCATATTCCTTCTGCCGCCAAATACATACTTAGCGATCACTATGCCGAACAGTGCCGCAAGAAATACGATGATATAATTCATCGAGGCAGGCATCATCAGGGCGATGAGAAGTCCGTCAGCCGTGGATGAAAGGTCATCGGGGTCGGGCTTTTCGTGCATCATCCTCACGGATACAAGTTCTGCCGCAAAGGCTGTAAGAACGCATAGTATAGCCATTACTAAAAAATGTGAGCCATAGTAGAAAAATGACATTACAGCAAGTGTGGAAAGTGTGAGCATTTTGTCGAGCCAGATATGGCGTTCTTTTTTCAGTTTCATCAGTCGCCGCTTCCTTCCTTGAGCTTATTTGCGGCATCGGACATATCCTCAGCCTTGAACAGATAGCTTCCCGATACAAGCACATTTGCTCCCGAACGGCGCACAAGAGGCGATGTTTCGGCATTTATACCGCCGTCAACCTCGATATCCACAGACAGTCCCAGTTCATTTGCCTTACTGCGGATACTGCTTATCTTGTCAAGCGTATCATAAATAAAACTCTGTCCGCCGAATCCCGGCTCAACTGTCATTACAAGCACCATGTCCACATACGGCAGATATTCAAAAACAGCTTCCGCAGGAGTTGCGGGCTTGATGGAAACAGATGCCTTTACACCGCATTCCTTTATGGCTTTGATAGTTTCCATTACATCGCTTTCGCTCTCGATGTGGAATGTGATATTGTCCGCACCGCAGTCAGCGAACCGCTTTACATATTTCAGCGGGTCGGTTATCATAAGATGCACATCCAGAAACATATCCGTGCATTTGTTAACTGATTCAAGTATCGGCAGTCCATAGGAGATATTGTTCACGAAAATTCCGTCCATAACATCAAAATGCAGCATATCAATGCCGCTGTTCTCCATTTTTCTTATCTCCTGTTCAAGATGAAGCATATCTGCGCTGAGTACCGAAGCTGATACATAATATTCCATTTTATCACTTTCTCCAAACACAACAATTTTTTATACACTATAATTATATAATATTTCTTGCATTACGTCAATATGATTGAATTGTTTTTTTCTTTAATTTTTTGATTTGTCATGTCATAAGGGACAAAATGACAGAAATATACATTAAAATATAAAAATCGACGGAGGTGTTGGCTTATGCTGATGCAGATATTACGGAATCTTTTCTTTTTCGCTCTCCATGTGGACAGCGGCACGATATTTCCGAAGCCCCTTTCCCCTGCCGAGGAGCAGGAATGTTTCAGAAAAATGGCCGAGGGCGACGATGAACAGCGAAAACTGCTCATTGAGCATAATCTACGGCTGGTTGCACATATCGTAAAAAAATATTCATCATCCTTTGACGAGCAGGATGAACTTATTTCCATCGGCACTATCGGGCTTATCAAGGCGGTTTCTTCTTTTGATTACACCAAAGGTGCAAAATTTGCAACTTATGCGAGCAGATGTATTGAGAATGAGATCCTGATGCATTTCCGCTCCGCTAAAAAATCCGCTTCGGATGTATACATAAATGAACCTGTGGAAACCGACAAGGACGGCAATTCACTGACACTTATGGATCTCATTGACGATGGAGTTGACATAAACGATCAGGTGGAACTTATGATAAGATCGAAACAGCTTTACAGATTTCTTGAAAAATGCCTTGACAGCCGTGAGCTTGACATTATTATATATCGCTACGGACTTTACGGCGGAAACCCTCACACTCAGAATGAAACCGCCGAAAAGCTGGGGATATCCCGTTCCTATGTATCACGCATCGAGAAAAAAGCTGTCGGCAAGCTGAAAAAGATGTATGACTCCGAACCGCTGTGATACTTGAAATTCTATGTCCTCTGTGTTATAATTAATAAAAAAAGGGAGGATATTATGATATACACCGAGCTTACTGTAAAAGCTATGAAAATAGCCTATAATGCCCATCATGGACAGACGGACAAATGCGGAGTCCCGTATGTTTTTCACCCTTTTCATCTCGCCGAGCAGATGAAAGATGAATATACCGTCTGTGCAGCACTTCTTCACGATGTTGTCGAGGATACCGATACACCGATCGAAGCCCTTGAATCTGAATTTCCTGAGCCTGTGGTCAATGCTGTGAAACTGCTCACACATGGCGAGAACGAGGACTATTTCACATATGTCCGCAGATTAAAGAGCGATCCCATCGCAAAGGCTGTCAAACTGGCTGATCTGGAGCATAACAGCGATGTTTCACGTGCCGCTCTTATCGGCGAATCCACGGTCAAAACTCAGGAGCGCATGAAGTATTATGCCGAGGCAAAGCGCATCCTTGCCGAGTAATAAAACAATTTCACGAAAATGTAAATTCTTCACTGTCGGCATTGTACATTTTGCATGGTGACAAACGTCGAAAAATGTGGTATAATGATTCTTACAGCAATTTTTTGGAGGGATCGTCTTGGAGTATAAAGTTAACAGCGGTATATGGGGAAGTATGTTCGGTGTCCCTGATATTGTAGCCGATAATTTCCTGAAACTGGCAAGCGGAGAACAGATAAAAGTCCTGCTCTATCTGCTCAGATATTCGGGCAGACCATGTTCTGCGGAGGAGATCTCCATGAATACGGGCGTTACCCCTCAGCAGGCGGCTGACGCTGTTATTTTCTGGACACAGGCCAATATCCTCGCTCAGCAGAATATTACAGCGCCTGTCCAGCCGTCAATTATGACACCGCCTCCTGTTCCTCAGCAGGCTGTGAATCAGCCTCAGCCGACGGCAGTCTCTCAGCCAACGGTGACCGCTCCGCAGTCCGATGCGCTCTCTCAGCAAAACGTCCCTGCCGAGCCGCTCAAAGCTGTCGAACCGCCTAAGCCTGAGAGAAGAAAGCCGTATTATACATCTTCTGAGATCGCTGAAATTATGCGTGGTTCTGTTGATATTGCCGAGCTTTTCAAGATAACGGAATCAATGATGGGTCAGCTCACTCATACTTTCCAGAATCTGCTTATCTGGATGTACAACGATCTCGGATTAAAAAAAGAGGTCATTATCGTTCTCATAAGCTATTGCAAAGGTATCGACAAAGCCAATCCGTCCTATATCGGAAAAGTTGCCGAGGATTGGGCTGACAGCGAGATAGATGACCTTGACAAGGCTCAGACGGAAGTTCAGCGTATTATAATAAATAAGGATTACACGGGACGCATTATGAAAATGTTCGAGATGACCCGCCGTCCCACAAGCAAACAGTCGGAATTCATCGAACAGTGGCGCACCGACGGTTACAGCGATGAACTCATTCACTTTGCATATGAAAAGACTCTTGAACAGATAAATAAACTCAGCTTCGACTACATAAACAAGATACT
>JAEDMD010000122.1 GCA_016303195.1 Oscillospiraceae bacterium
GGAGAGGGGGAGGGAAATGCCGACTTTTGCAACGGTTTTGTGTTTCCCTCCCCCTCTCTGACAAGAGGTGTTCCTCTTTGGCTTACAACAAGTAACAATTACAGATAAATTAACATTAGAAACAAAAACTCCCCCTTTGCATTGGCTACACAACAAGTAACGAGCCAAGTAAAAAATATATACAAAATTAAAAAATCCCATCCCACAGCCTTTCAACATCAAAACTATCTATATCACATAATTCTCAACTAATATTTACAGCAACTCTTACTATAAATATTGTTAATTTTGTGTCATGTTGTAACCAATATGCAATATATTGTTTCAAAGATGCAATCACATTGTTATCATTTGTTCCAAAGATGAAATCATCCTGTTATTGCAATTATGCCCGCTAAAGTATATAATATTATCAAAGAAGAAATAAACAAGAAAAAATAATGAACACACCATAAAAGTCTGCTTGACGGCATACCTCCGCTTGTTCCATGCGGTTCACCACAACCGCATGGAACTCAGACTGATCTGCCAATGTTACAGGCACAAAAAAGAATTTTTCATCAACACACCTTTTCATATTAAAAGCAAAGCTCCATTGGCGCAAAAGTGTCGATGGAGCGCTTTTTGTCTTATTCAGTTCTGATGCCTTACTACCCCGTATTCATCGTCAAGCCGATAATAGGGACAGGCATAATTCGTGCCGTTGAGAAAACGATACATCTCGTCCTCATCAAGATTCACCATGCAGGTGTAACAATCGTAATCCTCGTCATACACGTAATTCGTGCAGGTCTCGCAGTTTGTTGCTTTTTTCTTTTCCATTGTCATTTTCCTCCTGTACTGACAGACCTGCACGATATCAGAACCTGTCCACATAGGGTGAATGTACGGATTATCAGGCATAATTTTGTCGGTGACAAGGCAAAAATCCGCCGACGGGCTGTCGCCCTTCAAGGATTTTTAACGCAGTAACCGGCAAAATTTGACGAAAAGACGTGCATGAATCCCTATGTGGACAGGTTCTCATTATTTATCGTCTGAATTCTTATTGCTGTGCTTTTTTCTGCCGCCTTTAAGATCTCTTGAAATGAAGAAATCAAGAACTATCATGCCGATGAGCAGTAAAACGCAGAGTGCTATCAGTACAATTCTAAGCATTATTATTACCTCCGTGATATTGTATTTTCAATAAAACGGGGGATCAGATTTTGATTCCATCCTGATCGTGTATGTATCTGATTATCATTTTCAGACTGAAATTGACATTATCCGATCTCAGTTTTAATAATATAAAAAGTATACATACAGCTAAAAGAAAAATTCCGCTTCCGCCAAAGTCATAACGTAAAAAATCAGGAAATCCAAAACGTCTGAGGCTGTTGCCATGTGTTATCCTTACCGCATTGTTCCGGAATATCTCATCCGTGAATACAGCCGCAGGATAACGGTGCATATCACAATCAGACAGCGTAATATAGTTATGAGACGAATGAAGCTGACCTTTTTCTGATCTCTTATTTTCGCTGTTTCCGAAAAAAAGCGACGGCAAAAGAGTGAGAGCGGTAAACAGAGCAAAAATGCGGAATATTCTGTTATTTTTTTGATACATTATCGCTCACCTCTGTCATTTCCCTCACTTTTTACGCATAACCAGTGATGCAATGATCGTAATTACACCGATCAGAAATTCGGCGCATACCGTCACCGAAAGTCCCTTGAATTCGTCCCATATGAACTGTATTGCCGATCTGTCCGCACCGCCGAGTACTCCGACGGCAGGCTTTAAAGTGAATTCTACATAAATGTATGTCATTGCCCCTATAACGACAGCGGAGAATACAAGAAATATCCCCACCATCAATACGAGCTTATAGTATTTCTGCATTTTCTTTTCAGATATCCTCCATAGACAGCGTAGCTACGGCATTAAGGCTTTCGTCGGCAGTTATGCCTGCGAGGAAGTTGTAGCTTCCCTGACAGGCTATCATAGCGCCGTTGTCACCGCATAGCTTCTTTTCGGGCATATAGAACTCGAATCCACGCTTTGCACAAGCCGCTGACAATGCCGCACGAACTCCGCTGTTTGCGGAAACTCCGCCTGCAAGGGCAACTTTCTTGTAGCCCAGCGCTTCAGCGGCATTGATGGTCTTGTCGGTGAGGATCTCGGAAATAGTTGCCTGAAGGCTTGCTGACAGGTCGTTTCGGTCAATAACATTGCCTTTCTGCTCGGCATTATGGAGCAGATTTATAACATTTGTCTTCAGTCCCGAAAAGCTGAAATCGAACTCATTTCCTGCAACGGCAGGGTGGGGAAGTCTGAACGCTTTCGGGTCGCCCGACTGAGCGGCATTGTCAACATGGACACCGCCTGGATAGGGGAATCCCATAGCACGGGCGCATTTATCGAAACATTCGCCTGCCGCATCGTCACGGGTACGTCCTACAACTCTGAATTTCGTATAGCTCAGCACCTCAATGATATGGCTGTGACCGCCGCTTGCAACAAGGCAGAGATAAGGCGGTTCAAGGTCGGGGAATGTGAGATAATTTGTAGCGATATGGCCTGCGATGTGATGAACGGGGATAAGCGGTTTTCCGCATGACATAGCCAATGCCTTTGCAAAGCTGACACCTACCAGCAGAGCGCCGATAAGACCCGGAGCATATGTAACAGCGATACCGTCGAGGTCATCGAGAGTAACGTTCGCATCATCCAGCGCCTTGCGGACAACACCGAGAATATTTTCACAATGGCGGCGTGAAGCTATCTCAGGGACAACTCCGCCGTATTTTTTATGCTCCTCTATCTGCGTGGAAATGACCGATGAGAGTATCTCACGGCAGTCCTTGACAACGCTTGCGGCAGTTTCGTCGCAGGAGCTTTCGATTCCGAGTATAAGCATATTTTTTCCTTCTTTTCTTTGATGTTTGTGATAAGCTGATTTACGCAAATCAATTTTCAAAATAAAATGTCATGTTACGAATTTTTTGTAGGGGCTGCCTTCGGCGGCCCTCCTGACATTCTTTGTTATTTCAAGGACTGCCAAAGGCAGCCCCTACAAATCAATATTTATACAAAATTGATTTGTGCGAAGCTAACGGCTTATATTTTTGACCATAACATCTGCGTCCTCAACAGGGGAGCAGTAAAATCTTTTACGCAAATCAATTTTCAAAATGTCATGTTACGAATGTTTTGTAGGGGCTGCCTTCGGCGGCCCTCCTGACATTCTTTGTTTTTTCAAGGACTGCCAAAGGCAGCCCCTACAAATCAATATTTATACAAAATTGATTTGTGCGAAGCTAATGGCTTATATTTTTGACCATAACATCTGCATCCTCAACAGGGGAGCGGTAAAATCTTTTACGCACACCTTTTTTTTCAAATCCGAACTGCTCATAAAGAGCGATAGCGGCGGAGTTTGACTGCCTTACTTCGAGGGCGATATTTTCAGTCTCATCGGGAATGAGCCTGAGAAATTCCGTCAGCAGAGTACGTGCGATGCCCTGTCTCCTGTATTCGGGGGCGGTGGCAACGGTCAGTATCTCGCCCGTATCGGAAGCGGTAAAACCTGCAATTGCGCCGATAACTCTCTCACCGTCTGTCACTGCAAGAACGATACCGCCGTCCTTATCGGCTTCATCGTAAAAATCACGGGCAGACCATCCGTCGTCACCGACACATATTTTGTCCAGAGCGGATAAATCGTCGAAAACGGTATGTGGAGAATCTGCATTTATGGCTTTGATAACATAATCTTTCATATAATCATTTCGTTCCCTACTCATAGGGCGGATGATATCCGCCACTACAAACTGCTTACTGTTTGGCTTCATACCATGAATTGCCCGTGTGAACGTCAACGGACAGCGGAACTTTCATTTCCCATACGTTCTGCATTTCCTCGCTGAGAAGCTGAGCGGCACGTTCTGCATCGGAGTCGGAGGCTTCGAGAATGAGTTCATCGTGTACCTGCAATATGAGTTTAGCGTCGATATCTTCGGCTTTAAGGCGGTTGTAGACGTTTATCATAGCTATCTTGATAAGGTCTGCGGCAGTTCCCTGAACAGGTGTATTCATGGCGATACGCTTGCCTGCCGCCTGTAACATCTTGTTGGAGGAGGAGAGTTCGGGGATAAGTCTCTTTCTGCCGAACATAGTGGTGACATAGCCGTTTTTGTATGCATCGTCAACAGTTTTTTCCATGAACTCATTCACCTTTGAATATTTTGCAAGGTAATCGGCGATATACTGCTTTGCCTTTGCGACGGAAGTGCCAATATCTTTAGCGAGGGAGAATGCGCCTATTCCGTAGATAATGCCGAAATTTACAGCTTTGGCGGCACTTCTCATTTCAGGAGTGACCATGATCGACGGCATATCGAAAACCTGAGCGGCGGTGGAAGTATGGATATCCTCGCCCGAATTGAAGGCATCGATCATATTCTTGTCACCGCAGAGGTGAGCCATAACTCTCAGCTCGATCTGGCTGTAATCCGCATCCACCAGTTTTCTGCCTTCGGGAGCGGTGAAGAATTTTCTCATCTGCGAGCCGAGTTCGGTGCGGACAGGGATATTCTGCATATTCGGCTCAGTTGAAGAAATACGTCCCGTTCTCGTTTCGGTCTGTCTGAACCATGTGTGGATACGTCCGTCGGGGGCTATCTTGTCAAGAAGTCCCACAACGTAGGTGGAATTCAGCTTCGAGTACTGGCGGTATTTCAGGATATTGTCAACGATAGGCGCATCGTTTCTGAGTTCTTCGAGGACTTCAGCATTTGTGGAATATCCGCTCTTGGTCTTTTTCTTGGGAGGGAGTTTCATTTCCTCAAAAAGCACCGTTCCGAGCTGTTTCGGTGAAGCGATGTTGAATTCATGTCCTGCATCGTCATAGATCATCTGCTGAGTTTCCTCGATCATTTCGCTCAGGTATGTTCCGAACTCCTCAACGCCCTTTTTGTCGATGAGTATTCCTGTATCTTCCATTGAAGCGAGAACTTCCGTCAAGGGAAGCTCGATATTTTCCAGAAGCTGGGTCATTCCTTCCTTTTCAACGGAATCACGCAGTTTTTTTATGAGAAGCTCCAGAGAAAGCAGGTCGGCATGAGAGCCGTTTTCGGTATAATAATGCACACCGTACTCCGCACACAGCTTGTCAACAGCGTAATCGGAAGCGGAGGTATTGAGCAGATAACCGCAGATAGAAGCGTCATTTTTCAGATTTTTCAGTTCTCTGCCATGAGCCATTGCAAAGCGGTAATGAGCCTTTGCATCGTCGGTGGATTTCGCACAGTCCGACTCCAGAAATTCAAGGATGATATCCTCATTGTCGGCGGTATATACGCTGTTTCCGTCACGGACAGACAGGATGCCATCACGGAGAAGATAGGTGCATTCGGTCAGTTTTCCGATGATAACGCTTGTGAGCGGAGATTCCGAAACCTCGATAACAGGCGCTTCCTCGGCGATGACTTCGGGAGCGGAATTTGTACCCTCGGTGGCGCTTATCTTCATTTTATCCAGCAGTTTGAACATTTCAAGTTCGGTCAGCATACGGCTTATGCCTGCGGTGTCCTGCTCGGCGGGGATGTAATGAGCGATATCCGTATCAACGGGGGCATCACGAACGATAGTAGCGAGCCATTTGCTCTGCTTTGCGGATTCAGCGCCGTTTGCGAGTTTGGTCTTGACACCTTTTGTCAGAGCGGAATCCTCATAATTTGCGTAGAGGTTTTCGATAGTGCCGTATTCCCTGATAAGGGAGGAAGCCGTTTTTTCGCCGATACCTGCAACACCGCTGATATTGTCGGAGCTGTCGCCCATGAGCGCTTTCAGGTCTATTAGCTTTATCGGCTCGAAACCGTAATCATCCATGAACTGCTGAGGGGTATAGTAAACATCCTCTTTGGTCTTGGCGAGAATGACAGTAACATTATCGTCGATAAGCTGTAAGCTGTCACGGTCACCCGTAAGGACGAAGCACTGATTATTTGTATCGGAGCAGGCTTTTGAGAGAGTTCCGAGGATATCGTCAGCTTCAAAGCCTTCACATTCCACGACCTTCACGCCCATCAGCCCCAGAAGCTCCTTCACCATCGGAAGCTGTTGAGCGAGTTCATCCGGCATTCCCTTGCGGTTAGCCTTGTAGGTATCGACTTTCTTATGGCGGAAAGTGGGGGAACGCAGGTCGAATGCAACAGCAACGGCA
>JAEDMD010000123.1 GCA_016303195.1 Oscillospiraceae bacterium
TTGGAAACCCGATGTTTGAGTTTCAGGCTTGATTCAAACTTTTTTGACAGACTGACAGGGCGGATATTATCCGCCCTGCTTACCTCTATTCGCTATACATGGGATAGCGTTTTTTGTCGGCTTCGGTGATCTGCCTTATCACTCTGGCAGGAACGCCTGTTGCAATGACATTTGATGGTATACTGCGTGTTACGACGCTTCCTGCACCGATGACAACGTTGTCGCCGATGGTAACTCCGCCAAGAACTATCACTCCTGCGCCGAACCAGACATTATTTCCCACAGTGATGGGAAGTGCCACTTCAAGCCCTGCATTGCGCTGTTGAGCGTCGATTGCGTGTTCGGCTGTGGTGAAAATGCAGTTCGGTGCAATGAATACATGGTTGCCGAATCTGACCTTTCCGCCGTCAAGTATCTGGCAATTGTGGTTTGCGAAAAAGTAGTCGCCGACGGTGGTATTATAGCCGTAATCGCACCAGAAAGGCGCATTTATGGTGACTTCAGCGCCCATTTTTCCGAGTATCCTGCCAAGTATCTCACGCTGTTCATCTCTCTGCGACGGTCTTATCTGATTGAATTCATAACAAAGATCATTGCATTTTCCTATCTCCGCAACAAGGTCTTTGTCATAGTTGGCATCGTAAAGATAGCCAAGATCACGTTTTTCTTTTTCGGTCATAGTCATCTCCTTACCATATGAATGGTATCAGTCTGTGTTTTACTTTCTGTTTGTACTCTGTGTAGCCTTTTAGTCCCTGTTCGAGGACTTTTTCTTCATTTTTGAAGCGCTTTGCTATTATTATCGGATATATGAGGAAGATCACGAACGATATCAGCGAACCGAGTATTATAGGTATCGACAGAAACATCATCACTGTTGCCGAATACATGGGATGGCGGACGATGCCGTAAAGTCCTGTGCTGACTACCTCCTGATTTTCCTGAACCTCGATAGTTCTCGATAAATAAGCATTTTCACGCATAACTTCTGCGTACATTGCGTATGAGAGCAGAAAAAGCACCGCTCCGATAATGACTGCCCATTTCGGGAGCATCAGCCATCCGAATCGGAAATTCAGACCTGCTGTTATAAAGCCTGCCAGAAACATTATTCCGCTGAGCGCCACAACTTCTTTCTGCTCCGATTCCTTTTCTTTGGAATCAAGGCGCTTTTTCAGAAGTTCAGGCTCTTTCCGAAGCATGACAGTCCCCATTATCAGCATGGGAATGAACAGCAATGCCATGAAAAGCCAGCCGTTTGCGTATGCGAATGTTCCCGCAGGAAGAAATACGATGAGCATTACCACTATTACCCCAATCAAAAATTTGGCAAGCCCCTGTCTGATAAGATCCTTATTCATTTTTTATTCCCCTTTTTATCCCTATAATATTGATTTATTACCTATTGAATTATAGAGCAACAGCATTTACTTTTTGGCGGTAAAGCATATTTCTTGAGAAACGTCCGTAAAGCATCGCTGCGCTTGCTTTACTGCTTTGTCAGGGGGACGCTGTCTCCTAACAGGAGCCCGTCCCCTCTGTCAGCTACGCTGACATCTCCCCACACTGTGGGGAGTCACCCTTGACCCCAGAAATGCCGCCTTCGGCGGTTTTATTATTTTAAAAAAGAAAATGCTGTTGCCGTGATCAGATTATTTTACAGCTTAAAATCGTCATACAACATATTCAGCGCTTCTGTCAGCCTTCGCATATCCGCATATGTTCTGCCGTCGGATTCCTTGATAAGTGCCGCAAGTCTGTCCGATGCCGCAAGAAGTTCCGTATACGCAGGGCTGAAATTGGCTGTATTCCTGTTCTTCTTCGGAACAAGCACAGGTTCGGCATCTATTGTGACAACACCCTCGCCGATATCAAATTCCGCTCCGCTGTACGGAACATAAACGTCCGCACCAAGTTCCTCACGGAGTCGCTGACCGAATGATTCAGCAGAGCTTGCTTCACCGTGATTTATGAAGAATTTCTTCACTCCCTTGATGGACTTAGCCCAGTTCATAAGGCCGTTGACATCCGCATGGCCGCTGACACCCGGAAGCTGTTTGATATGAGCGGCAACTTTTACAGTTTCACCGAACAGCTTTACACGCTTTGCCCCCTCGATAAGGGCACGGCCGAGGGTATTTCCTGCCTGATAGCCCACGAAAAGGATCGTATTCGCCTTGACCCACAGGTTATGCTTGAGATGGTGCTTGATACGTCCTGCCTCGCACATACCGCTGGCTGAGATTATTACCTTCGGACGGCTGTCGCTGTTGATGGCACGTGAATCGTCGCTGGAGACAGTTCTGATGAGGTCATCGAAAAACAGCGGATTTATGCCCTGACGGACAAAGCTGAGGGCTTCCTCATCATAACAGCTTTCACGGTTGCTGATGAAGATATCCGTTGCTTCGTTGGCGAGAGGACTATCCACATAAACGGGGAATCCGTCATGATTCTTAACAAGTCCCCCTACTTTTATCTTTCGCAGAAAATAGAGCATTTCCTGAGTTCTGCCGACTGCAAATGACGGGATTATGACACTTCCGCCACGGTCAAAAGTCTCCTGCAATACCTGAGCGAGAGCGGTGACATAATCGGTCGGGCGGTCATGGACACGGTTTCCGTAGGTGGATTCCATGATAACATAGTCGGCTTCATCGACGAACTGAGGGTCACGGATGAGAGGCTGGTCGATATTTCCGATATCTCCCGAAAATACCAGCTTTCTGGTAACTCCGTCCTCGGTCAGTGTGAGGATAATGCTTGCAGAGCCGAGAAGATGGCCTGCATCACGGAAATAAACGGAGATACCATCGCTTATCTCCACAGCAGTTTCATATTTATGAGGAACGAACAGCTCGATAGCACCGAGAGCGTCATCCATTGTATAAAGCGGTTCATATGGTTCTTCACCACGGCGCTCAGCCTTTCTGCTTCGCCATTCCGCTTCAAATTCCTGAATATGTGCGCTGTCACGAAGCATGACACTGCAAAGATTTGAAGTAGCTTCGGTAGCGTGTATCTCGCCCTTGAAACCGCCTGCATAGAGCAGTGGGAGAAGTCCCGAATGGTCGATATGAGCGTGTGTGAGCAGTACAAAATCTATATTGCCGGGAGCGGTGGGTATCTGGACATTCTCATAAACGTCCTCGCCCTGTTCCATGCCGAAATCTATGAGAAATTTCTTACCGCAGGCTTCGATATAAGTACAGCTTCCTGTGACCTCGTGGTCAGCACCGATAAACATCATTTTCATAAAATGCACCTCTTTTTTTGGTATGGATAGTGAAATTGTGATGTATAGTATAATTATAACACATTTTCACTCATTTGTCTATATCTATTTATGAAAAATCCACGCAAATTAATTTTTTTGATTATAAATGTTATTTTGTAGGGGCTGCCTTTGGCAGTCCTTACACAGCTTTAATGAATAAAAAAGGACGGCCAATGGCCGTCCCTACAAATTAAATCCGTCCACGTAAGCGGACACCGCAATTATTATTTATTCATTGATTCAGATTCCGCAGTCCTCATAGTCTTTCCATCGCTCGTCATACATCTTGTTGCTCCAGTTCTTGAAAAGGATATATGCAACAGAAGCTATTGCAAGGAATATTGCTCCCAGAACAGGAAGCGACTCTCTGAGCATCCTGCGCTCCGAATATTTTTCTTTACGGCTCATATACCATCCATCCTTTACTGTTTCATTCCGTCTTACGACAGTTTCAGTTAACACAATTATTATATACTGTATCCGCAGAAAAGTCAAGGATTTTTTATGCATTTTCACCTTATTATCAAGGTTATTTCCACTTTATTTCGACGTAAATATAATTATATTTAAGTTATACTGTCAGTATTTACAATATCCGTCACTCTGCAAGACTGTCGCAAAGACCTGCAAATATGGTCAGAGCGGTCTTTTCCTGATATTCGTCAGTATTCAGCAGAGCCGCCTCCTCAGGATTTGACAGGAAGCCGCATTCCGCCATAACAGTGGGATTCTTGCTGTAATAGCAAAGAAAAAGCTCCTTGCCGCATTCCTTTATCTCACGGTCATTGTCAGGCTGCAAAAGTGTGGCAAATCGGTTCTGGAGCGCCCTTGCAAGCCGTTCGCTCCCCCTCTGCTCATCGGAATAGAACATCTGCGCCCCCTTGTATACAGGATCGGTGAACTGATTCTGATGGATGGAAATGCAGACAGCATTTTTCTCACTGTTGAATATCTCAAGTCTGTTGTCCATGTCGGAGCTTTTCTGTGCCGCAATGCCCTCGATGCCCTTGTCATGGATGGAAATGTCACTGTCTCTTGTGACCTTTACATCGAAACCGCTGACGGTAAGAATATCACGCAGTTTCAGCAGTATACCGAGGTTTATGCCCTTTTCGGGAACTCCCTCCGCCGAAACGCATCCGCCGTCTATGCCGCCATGTGGCAGCTCAACAAAAACTCAGCCGCCTTCGGCGGTTTCTATTATTTTAAAAAAGTAAATGCTGTTGCCCTGAGAGGAGGAACACGTAAATCAATTTGGTCGATTATACATATTATTTTGTAGGGGACGGCGTCCCCGACGTCCCCTTGCTGCGATTTATGGTGTGGGCTGTCGGAGACGCCAGCCCCTACAATTTTGCTTTTACATTCGGCATATTATTTTGAAAATTATTTTATTGTATCTGCTTCATCAACATATTCGCAATAAACATGATCCTGAATATTCTTCTGCATTATATCCAGAAATTCCGCAGGAAAGAAACAGCCCTCATTTTTGCATCTCTCAAAGGAATATGCCGCTTCTTCACAGTCATCCGAACCGAGCATCCAGACCAGTTTTCCGTCAGTGTCGCATATCTGTCCGCATCCGTCAAAATCATCATCGACAGCAAATGACAGCCTGCGTGTTTCAAATGCAGTTTTTTTCCTGTTTATTATCCTGCGGTCAAATTCCACCTCAACTTCACGCTTCTCATGCAATGCGTCAATAAGCTGAGAAAGTCCATCCTTGTCCATTGTCATATAGACAGAACAGCGTCCTGTTCTTTTCATTCTTATCATAATTTCCACCTGCATTTCGCTTTTGATATTCATATTGTATCAAAGGTGAGGCTTGATGTCAATATTGATCTGCTTTCGCTCGCTGGCACTAAAGTCCCCTTGTTGCGATGTATGTTACCTATTGTGTGGGCTGTCGGAGACGCCAGCCCCTACAATTTTGTTTTTACATTCGGCATATTATTTTTTCCTGCGCTTTTCAAATAAAGGTCAAGCCCTGCCGCATATAATCAGATGGAGGTGAATTGACACGAAAACTGTAATTACCGCAATAAATTCGTTCAAGTCTGCGGACAGCGAACAACTGAAAAAAACCGTTACCGAAAAGATAATGAAACTGATACGCAGGGAGATGGACAAGACGAGGGAAGTTCTTATGTAACAGCCGTGAGACATCGCTTTGCCGCTTTATATCAAGGAGGAAACAAAATGCCGAAAGTTGGTATATACTGCCGATTGTCCATCGAGGACAAAAACAAGACCGCCGATAATGACAGTCAGAGCATACAGAATCAGCGGTCTATGCTCCGTGATTACTGCCATGAACGTGACTGGGAAATTTATGATATATACGTGGATGACGGTTACAGCGGCATTGACCGCTGCCGCCCTGAGTTTCTCCGCCTGCTGAGCGACTGCGAAAAGGGCAATATCAATATCGTTCTTTGCAAGGATCAGTCCAGATTTTCCCGTGATACGGTCATAATTGAACAGTACATCAATGACAGATTTCTCGAATGGGGAATCAGATTCATCGGAGTTGCCGACAATGCCGATTCCGAAAGCGAAAGTTACAGCACCATGAGGCTTTTCACAAGCGCCTACAATGAAATGTACGTCAAGGATATTTCCGCAAAGATCCGCCGAACTCTCGCATATAAGCGTGAACAGGGACAGTTTATCGGCTCTTTTGCGCCCTATGGCTACAATATCGACCCGACCGACAAGCACCATCTTGTTATTGATGCGGAAACTGCTCCTGTGGTGAGAATGATATTCAATATGTATGTCAGCGGTGAGGGATACCGCAGGATAGTGCAGAAACTCAACGATGAGGGTATTGTCTCCCCTGCCGAATACAAGCGTCAGCACGGCTCAAAATACACCAACCGCTATGCCGAAAACAGCATTTCCAGAGGGCT
>JAEDMD010000002.1 GCA_016303195.1 Oscillospiraceae bacterium
CTTATCGAGGACGATGACTATGAGGAAGTTGGCGGTGAGATCGTTTGTACCGACTGCTACGAACATCATACAACTACCTGTGACCGCTGTGGTTCCGTGATATGGACTGATGATTCATACGGTGATGAGTATACTACTCTCTGTTCATCATGTTACCATAACCACTATACCCGTTGTACTTGTTGTGATGCACTACTTCATGAGGACGATGCGTATCACCTTGACGGCTACGACTACTGTGGTGAGTGTTATCATGATGAGGTAGATCGTAACAGGAGTATTCACGACTACGGATACAAACCCGAACCCATATTCTACGGAGATTCTGATAGATATTTTGGTGTAGAGCTTGAAATTGATAATGCAGGAAAGGACAGTGACAACGCAGATGAGATTCTTAGTGTGGCTAACAGAAATGATACTGAGCACATTTATATCAAAGGCGATGGAAGCCTTGATGACGGAATGGAGCTGGTAACACATCCGATGTCATTAGATTACCATAAGCAGTTTCAATGGGATGAGATCATGAAGAAGGCGATATATCTGGGCTATCGTTCTCATCAGACCTCGACCTGCGGACTGCACATACACGTTAACAGAGACTGTCTCGGGGACAGCCGTGAGGAGCAGGATGAAACTATAAGCCGTATATTGTACTTCGTGGAGCATCACTGGAATGAACTGCTTAAATTCTCTCGCCGTTCTGAGTACGCCATGAACAGATGGGCCTCACGTTACGGCTATGAGAATTCAGCCCGTGCGATTCTGGACAAGGCGAAAAAGGGCAACAACGGCAGATACGCTGCTGTGAACCTGATGAACTATGCCACCATCGAGTTCAGAATGTTCCGTGGTACGCTGAAACTGAATACCTTCATGGCTACCCTGGAACTGGTCAACGCTATCATCGATGTGGCCATCAACTACACGGAAGACGATCTGCACAAGCTGTCATGGTCGGAGTTCGTAAGCAACATCACCGAACCCGAACTGATACAGTATCTCAAAGAAAGAAACCTATATATCAATGAAAATATCACTACCGAGGAGGAAATGTAAAAATGAAAGCAAACGACTTTATCTCAAAAATTCCGGCTGGCTCACCTGCCGGGGAACTTCTGAAAATCGCCACACTTGTGGCTGCCACTATACTTGCCGACAAGGTGGGCGAGATCGTCAAGGATGTCATGGCAGATGACAAGCCAAGGCTTATCGATACTACTTTCAGGGAGGAGAATTAAAATGTGCGCATTATTCGGGTGGCTTGATTACAAGGGCATTGTACCTTATAAGGTATTGAAAAAACTGACACAACTTCTGGCGAACGCTGCTGAGGAACGTGGCACGGATGCGGCAGGCATTTCATATGTCAAGGATGGCAGGGTCTCTATTTACAAGAGGCCCCGTCCGTCCCACAAGATTCACTTCATCGCTCCTGAGGGAACAACTGCTGTCATGGGGCACACTCGTTTTGCTACTCAGGGCGACAAGAAGCATAATTACAACAATCATCCCTTTGCAGGCCATGCAGACAAGGAGTTCGCCTTTGCTCATAATGGTGTACTGTATAACGATGACGCACTGAGGAAAGAACGCAAGCTCCCTGATACCCACATCGAGACTGACAGCTACATCGGTGTACAGCTCATCGAGCAACAAGGGAAACTGGATTTCGATAGTCTCAGGGATATGGCTGAGGCGGTGCGAGGGAACTTCACATTCACTGTTCTCGATCAGGACAATACCCTGTACATAGTCAAAGGCTCAAATCCACTTTATCTCATCCACTTCGAGGCACTGGGGCTGTACGTCTATGCGTCAACTGAGTCCATTATGAAAAAGGCTCTCGGCAAATCCTCACTCAATAAGTTCTCATACTCGAAAGTGGACTTTGTTGAGGGTGAGATCATTCGTATTGACAGTGACGGCAATATCAGCCGTGAGGAATTTGAGCCTGCACAGTATCGTTCCCACTTTGCCACATGGTACGATTACGAAGACTCTTATTATAGTATTCATGAGGAACTACTGCTCGCCTATTGTGGTTGTTACGGTGTTGATTCATCGGATGTGGAACTGCTTCTCGAATACGGGTACACCTGTGACGAGATCGAGGATATGCTTGCCGACCATGACCTTCTCCGTGAGACATTGCAGATTGTGAAGTGTGAGGACGATATGAGTATTTACGATCAGGTGTACGGAGGTGCTTATTGAATATGGGAAGAATAGGATATATCCGTGTATCAACGGAACATCAGGAGACTGCACGTCAGGAAGCGATAATGAAGCAATATGAGGTGGAACGGATCTTTGCAGAAAAGATGTCAGGCAAAAATGCAAACCGTCCCGAACTGAAAGCAATGCTGGATTACGTCAGAGAGGGCGATACTCTGTATATTGAAAGTATCAGCAGACTCGGGCGCTCGACCCGTGACCTGCTCAACATAATCGATGTACTTCAGCGGAAACAGGTTACTCTTGTCAGCAGTAAGGAGAACATCGATACCAACACTCCGCAGGGCAGATTCGTACTGTCGATATTTGCGGCGCTCTCAGAACTTGAACGTGAACAGACCTTGCAGCGTCAGCGTGAAGGAATCGCCATTGCAAAGTCTCAGGGAAAGTATAAAGGCAGACAGCCTATCGCTATCGACTGGACGAAGTTTGGGCAGCTGTATGAGCAGTGGAAGTCCGGGAATATAACAACCGTGGAGTTTCAGAAGCAGATGGGGCTTCGCTCCAACACTTTCTACCGCAGGCTCAGGGAGTATGAACAAGGCATAAAATAACAAAAAGCCGATACAGAATTATCACTGTATCGGCTTCTTTTTTCAATAGGGTCTCCGTTTATTCTGCAATATGTCAAAAGTCGGAAAACCATTTATGTGAAACAGTTTTTTGATGTGTCAATAGACCGTAGGCTAATGAAATACTGTCAGGCTCAGAAAAATAGTTTGCGTGAAAAAAGTGGTATAAGTGGTAAGTTATACTTATCAGTCATATCTTGTAGCTATATTCTCTTCAACATCACCTGCATCAGATGATGTATCATGTGAAGTATGGCTTGCGGCAATGCGTTCAAGTATACCTATACGTGTACGCACCTGTGATGCGACTGCCATAGCACGTTCATGATCGATATACTGATTTACCTTCTCATCAGCAAATATACTCAGTATATCATCTTCGATACCGTCAAGCTTTGAGATATCAAGCCAATCGAAGGATGATACAAGTTTAAGCTGTTCTCCGTGTTTACGTTTGAATGGTTTGCTTTCGACATCGGAGTGCGGTATAGCTTTTGTTGGTGTATCATACCACAGTGAAGTTCCGCTGTCATATACCGGTGCAGCACCAAGCCATTCAAGAGTTTCGGGATCACGTAGCAAGCCGAAGTTGTTGAAGTGCCTGTCCTCATTGGCAATGATATAGTCAAGTACGATCATCTGATCGAGGGCAGGTACAATATCGATTCCGAGGTCATGGCAGATATTTACATAATGAAGATATGCGCTTTCATGGTTCGCTTTCTGTCTCAGCTGTAAAACTCTCCATGCACTGATAAGCTCGGTATCCTTAGTTACAAAATCCTCACATACGCTGTAGGGTTTATCGTCTATCCATGTAACAGTATAGGGTATATGGTCTATGCCGAGCCTTTTCATTATAACAGTCGCTATCACTTCATTGAACGGCTGCTGTCTGAAAGGAGCCGAACCTGATTTCAGCAGACAACGCTTACCGTCGATTATCTTCCATCGTTTCTGCAAGTTGCCATCAGTTGTAATATCAGGAGACAGAAAGTCGAAGTCTGCATCTTTGGTGTTAGTACCGAAAAGAACATCACCGATATCATCGGAGAAGCTGTTGTCAAAGAAGTTTATATCCGCCCATGAGATATTGCTGTCAAAGGCTTTATCCAGTAATGATCGGAAAGGCTGAGACCGTGGCATTTTGTTAGCAGCAGTTTGGTGCTGTATACATTAAGAGTATCGAGAGCATCCATTCCTCCCATTCGGCTTGCAGGAATCGAACGTCCTGTCCACCACTGGTTGAAGGCGTACCTGTCAACTACTTCATCATCTCGCTGCATACGGACTATTCCGACAGGAAGATGTTCTTTTGATATTATATTTCTGATCTTAGTAATACCGCCAAGTGCTTCGTCGATATCGATATCCGCAACTGCGGTGTTTTTATGCATAAGGGTATACTTCAATGCTCTCACCTCCGTACCGGCTTTGGGTTTATTATAGCATTATTTTGTGTGGGAATCAATACTTATGTGATACATAAAAAGCAGAGGATATCTGTCCCCTTAATAGGGGAGCAGGTTCAGAAAAATAAGTTTATGTGAAAAAAGTGGTATAAGTGGTAAGTTATTTAGATTAAAAGCATTGATTAGGTATACATAAAAATATCAACTTATACCTACCATAATTTAGAATCGGACCAAAGAAGTAACTATTTTATGATTTCTATTACTTCCATGCTTCGTATAAACAATAGTAGTGCAAAACATACTCGTTATAAAGTGTAAAGAAAGTTTCAATTTTGTATTTTTCTGATAAAACATTTTTGATTTTATTATTTTCTATCAATTTATTTACCGTTTTTAACAAAAAATAAAAATTGTCGTTATAGAAAGTTTTAGAGCTGTATTTATCATTCAACTCGCAAGCGTATTTCAACAAATTATTGTATGTATTTTTATATTCATCTCCTAATTTAATATTTTCTTCTTTATAGGACAACACTATCATCTCATTATTATCATTAGAATTAGTATTGATAAGATAGTTATTATTTGAAATTCCTTCTGCTATATACTTTAAAGATTCCAATTCTTTTGCTATTGATCTACAAAGGGAGATTATCTTTTCTCTACTCTTGCTTGTTAAGTCATTTTTATGCATAGATCTATCAATTAAAGAAGTCTCGATTTTAGAATCATCAGAAAGATTTTCGGTTAAAATCTTTTTAAATTCAGCTGCTAAAAGGCTTGCCATATTTTCCATTGTAATATCCGAAATTTTGTTCTTAGCATTTTCATATAATACATCTTTGTATAGCTTATCACCATATCTATCATATGTTTTGCTATCTTTGTGCGGAAGTTCATACAGTCCTTCAATATAACTTGTTAATTTCTTGGGACTAAAACCGGCATCTTTTAATGTCGCTGCCAGCTCAGTAATTCTATTACCTTGAAAGTAACCTTTTAAGGTAGAAGGCACAATATCTATTTTATCCGGTTCTGATACGCTTCCTTTTAATAGTTTGATTAAAAAAACATCTTGTTTTCCAACATAGGCGCGTACATGCAGGATGTTTAGCAAATCTTTGAATTTCATAATTACCTCCTTTAACGACCAATTATGTCATTCCCAATTGATAAAAAAGATAAGACAAGCGAAAAATCTTTTGTTATCTTTTCCATTTGGTATAATAAATTCAGAACGTTCGAACAGTTCAATTCTGTGGGCACGGCGCTGCGCTTGGGTACCACAGGTGTGGTGCCTCCCATCGGAGGTGATACTATGAAAATACAAGCAATTATCAGCCGAATTCCTGATAACGATCGAATATCGGTTGATGATCCAAGTTCAGCCCCTGATTTATTGACGGATGCTGTTCTGCGTGGACAATTACTCTTCTTTGAGGGGACTACGCCAATACTCAAAATGGTATTACACTATCAGCGACTATCCAGGCAAGAAGCGTTAGCGTTCATTTGTGGGTATCTCAATGATCTTTCACAGGTAATTGTTCCGTCAAGGCATATTGAGGAAACGTTCAAACGTCTTCAGAACATGGCTCGATTGCAGATTGACTTGGAAGGTGAAACACAAAAGTCACAGATGTATGTAAACTTGAACAATGGGATTTATGACATTCTGAGGCAGGAGTTAGTGCCATTGCGAGGACAATTGACGTTCGACTATTTGTTTGATCTGCGATATAGACCTCACTGCAAGCTCGAAGATGCTCCGGTGTTTAAGCAGTACGTTGAGACAAGCTTGGGCATAGACCAGTATGATTGTTTGCTGAGAACGTTCGGGTATGCACTAAGCGGACTTACAAAAGCTCGCCGATGCTGTGTAATGCTCGGCCGTCCGAAATCAGGAAAAAGTACTATGTTGGATTTGCTTGAGGCTGTACTTGGTGACGATCTTGTTTCTCATGAGTCATTCGATAGAATGGGAAGCGAGAAAGCCAAGGCGAAATACATTGGAAAAAAAGCCAATATATCCCGTGAAATCAGTCTCAAGCCTAACAAGGATGCAGAGAGCTTCAAGTCGCTCATCAGCAACGAACGCACGACCGGCGAAGAAAAATATGAAGTTCAGAAAAGCTTTATTCCTAAGCTGTTCTTCATTTTCGCCGGCAATGTGGATATTGAGTTCGCAAAGGATTGTCTCGACGATGCAGTGCTTGACCGATTATACTATATAATCTTCGACAAGGAGATCCCTGCTGAAAAGCTTGATCTCGACCTTGCTAAGAAACTTTGGGATGAACGGGATATCATTTTCTCAATGGCACTCGACAGATTAAAGGGGTTGATAGAAGATCGCTATGACTTCAGAGAAGGACCTGCTGCTGTAGACCATATCAAACACAGACGTTACTTGATACATACAGTTGAGATTTTTCTCACTGAGAGGTGTATAGTCTCTGAAGCAGGTAAAGTTTCTAGCACTTCGCTGTACGAAGCTTATGTCGTATTCTGCAGAGCGAATGCTCTGACACCAGAGAGTGATAAAAGCTTCTACGGCAAAATCATGGCATTCAATCCATCGATAAGACGTGGAAGAGTACCTGACATAAACGGAAACCTCGTAAGAGGTTTTCATGGCCTTGCTCTCATCGGAAGTGAGCATCAGGCAACTGATGACTAATCTGATGAATAATTTCAAATCTATGTCCTGGGGCTTCGGCCCCGGGGTGTAGATATCATTCGGCTGCACCATAAGGTGTGGGAGTAAGAACTAAGTGTGGGAATGACTGTTACAAGTTTAGCATTCGTACCCACAACCACGAAAGGAGGGCATTACATTGCCTGATAAGAATAAGATGAATGCAGAGATGAAAATCCGCTGCTATCTTGAAGAAAAAGGATTACTCAAAAAGCAGGCTGATGAAGTTGGCATGAGCATGAGCGACTATGTACGCTCACTTATATTCGGCAAGGAGAAACTGGTGCTGCTCTCAGAAGGCTCAGAGATAGCAAAGGCATTGTTTCTGATTCACAATGATCTTGAATACTTCCGCAGCAACGGAGGTATTCCGTCAGAGTCAGTAAGAGCAATGATAGAGGCTCTTAACGATGTATCTGCTCAGCTCAATGCAGTCTCTGAAAAGCTGACAGATATCCATGCTGATAATGAGGAGGTCGCTTCAGATGAATAAACTCATCAAATTTGCAGCTGTTCTCAAGTTCATCAACGGTCTCAACTACGGTGCTGATTCACTGAAGGACATCTGTAGCTACATCACTGACGAGACTAAAACTAATGGCGGCAAGCTTATAGCTACGCAGGGATGCTCTTCTGAACATCCTGTTGACGATATGCTTACTAACAAGCGTCTTCACAACAAAACTCACGGAAAGCAGTATGAGCACTTCGTGCTTGCACCGTGCCCTAATGGGGCGGACAAATCACCTGAAGAGGTGCTTAAAGCAGTAAGGGAGATCGTTGCTACGGTTTTTCCCGAAAATATGGCGGTAATCACCGTTCACACGGACACTAAGGTCGTCCATGCACATACGGTGCTGGATGCTGTCAATGCAGTGACAGGACACAAGTTCTCACAGAGTCCAAGTGACCTTAACAGAGTCAAGCAGAAAGCTAACAATATCCTCAAGAAGCACGGATTTGAGATAATCACAGCAAGTGCCAATGAGTTTGTTGATCATACAGACCACTCTAACGAGGTGGGCTTCGATTTCCTTGAACTGGATGAGTCACAGTTTTTAACTGAAATAGCCATGCCTGAAGTCTCAGGTTATATCGCTGATAGCGGCTTCGATGATGTTTATAATACATTGAGGCTGCGAGAAAACATTTCAAACTATCTTAAAGGAGACAATAATATGAATAATCAGAACCAGTATGCAGCAGACACACAGACAATCCGGGAGCAGGCTGCTCCAACATCCGATTTCAGAGGCACTCGTATGAGTATCTATGCACCGGCAAGCCCTCAGGCACAGCCCTTTGCAAATCAGAAACCGGTACCGGAGGTCCTTCCACAGGCAGTTCCTGCCAACAACGGCTGCGTACCTGCTATGCAGCAGCCACAGGGATATTCTATGCCAACAGCTACAGCTGATTGTGTTTCCGCACAGGTTGAAACAACAATAAATAGCTATCCTAATACCAATGTGGTCACAGGTCCCACATTTCGTATCAAGGGTACGCCTGAATCTAACCTTGCTGGACTCAACGAACTCGTTAGCGAGACCGCAGCATATGCTAAGGAACACCAGCCTGAGGCAGCCAAACTGGCACTTGCCATGCAGCAGTACGGTCAGCAGAACGGCTTCCCATCGAATGTGTCGGTCTATGCCGGACCTATCTTCGACATTGATCTGACAGGCGGTATGTATCCGCCACTGCCTGAATATGATGGCAACAAGTAATAATTGTGAGGCTCCCTTCGGGGAGCCGACTCTTACTTCTATTATACTTGAATTATATGAGCAGGTCAATAGTACTGCCACTAAATCTAAGGAGGAATTTTTATGACATCGGAAAGAAAAGCAGAGCTTGCTAAACAGCTTGTTTCAATCATATTTGAACTTACATCGGCTGGAGAGGTGCCGACTGATGTAATGCCTGAACAGCAGCCCAAGAAACCTGTTGAGATGCTCACACTTAAGGAGAGCTTAGATATTATACCGGGTTTATCAATGCATACACTTCGTCAGCTTGTTCTTCAGGGCAAGATAAAAAGTGTGAGATGTGGTGCGGGCGTTCGAGGAAAGATTCTCATAGCAAAGAATGAACTTTTAAGCTACTTTGAATCATGAAATAACGTGACCTGCCGAAAGGCAGGTCATATTTATATTTGGAGGGAAATATATGGCTACTATTAAAAAACGCGGCGACAGCTACTCCATAAGAGTGAGCTGTGGCTATAACAGCAAAGGCAAACAGATGATACAGTCTATGACATGGAAGCCCGAGCCAGGCATGACATCCAAGCAGATCGAGAAGGAGGTCAACAGGCAGGCTGTCATGTTTGAGGAAGCCTGCAACAAGGGCTATCAGAGCAAGGCGATAAAGTTTGAGGTGTTTGCCGAGCAGTGGTTTGAGGAGTATGCAAAGCCGAACCTCAGAAACACTACATACGAGCGGATGCTTCAGCTCAGGGGCAGGATATACCCAGCACTTGGTCACATGAGAATGGACAAGATAACCCCGAGGCAGATACAGGCATTCGTCAATTCTCTTTCGAGAGAGGGCGCGAATGAACGCACGGGAAAGCCTCTCGCGCCGAAGACCATTCGTCATAACCTGAGCTTCGTGTCCGATGTTTTTAGCTATGCCGTGAAAATGGGTGTGGTGAACGACAATCCATGCACAAAGGTAACGTTGCCGAAGAACAATCAGGCGGAGAAGAAGATATACACTCCTGAACAGGTGCAGCGATTCCTCACACTGCTGAACAATGAACCTTTGAAGTACCGCACATTCTTCAACCTAATGATATTCAGCGGTTTCCGCCGTGGTGAGATGTTAGGACTTGAATGGAAAGATGTGGACTTTGAGAACAATATCATCAGCGTCCGCAGAACAAGCAACTACACAGGCAGAAAGGGAACGTACACCGATACCACCAAGACAAAGAAGTCCCAGAGAACGCTGAAATTTCCGCAGGAGATAATGGATATGCTCCGTGAATATAAGGACGAACAGGATATGCAGGCTCTCAAATGCGGTGACAAGTGGGTTGAGACCGACAGGCTATACACAAAGTGGAACGGACTGCCAATGCAGAACGGCACTCCGTACTTCTGGCTCGGTGAATTCTGTGAGAAGCACGACCTTCCGTTCTATGGATTACATAGTTTCAGACACTTGTTCGCTTCACTTCTCGTCAACCAGGGCGTAGACATCGTGACTGTTTCGGGAGCGTTAGGACATTCGACTGTTTCTACAACAAGTAATATTTACTGTCATATGTTGGAAGAAGCACAGGCGAAAGTCTCAGAAGCAGTCAGTGCAGCACTTGATTTTTCAGGCAATAAAAAGGAGCCGGGAGGTGAATAACCTCCGGCTCTGAAAACGACGTTTTTTTGAAATAAAGAACAAACAAAGAACAAATTGCATTTTTACGGATAAAAAGAAATTCGCAAATGGCGATATACCGTCATTTGCGAATTTTTCGTTAAGTGACCCGTACGGGAATTGAACCCATGATTCCGCCGTGAAAGGGCGATGTCTTAACCTCTTGACCAACGGGCCATATATGGTAGCGGCAGTAGGATTTGAACCAACGACCAATCGGGTATGAACCGAGTACTCTAGCCAACTGAGCTATGCCGCCATTTTTATGTCGGAGCTATCAGCCCTGCGACTTTATATATTATAATACAAAAGCTGTGAATTGTCAATAGGATTTTTCAAAAAAATTCAGATTTGTAACAAATGATAATTTGCTGACTGAATTTTCAATAGCGTCTGTCTAAATATAACAAAGAAAGACTTTGTAGGGACGGCCAATGGCCGTCCTCAAACCCATGTACACATAAGATAAACGTTTTTTTCATGTATGTTCGGGCGGATAATATCTGTCCCTACAATGTGATTGAGGGAAAAGCAAAGTGATACAAAAAAGCGGTTGACATTTTCAATTGTCAGCCGCTTTTATAATTCGTTGATATTTTTTAGTATCAGCCTTGCGAATTTTATAAAGGTCTGTCTTTTGGCAGGCGAGAGGTCACTTATTTCAGTTTCGAGGGCGCTTAATATCCTGCTGTCACTGTCGATCTCGTCAAGTATCAGGTAATCAAGGCTCACATCGAGGACATTGCTCACCTTTACTGCTGTTTCAAGGGAAAGACTTTTCGTTCCACGCTCGATATGTGCGATATAGCTTACGGAAATATCGCATTTTTCGGCAAATTGTTCACGTGTCATACCCAATTTTAAACGCTTTTCCTTTATTTTTTCTCCAACAAGATAATAATCAATTGTCAGCATATTTTTCACCGTCCTAAAATAACATTATACATTATGCACAATAAAAATGAAATATTCTGTAGATTCCATCATTGACTTATAGTATCATTATATGATATAATATTGGAAAGTAAACAGCTTGGGCTGGAATTTAAGGAGGAATTATTTTATGGCTGATGAAATTAAAAGAGAAGCGTTAATAATCTATCTGGAAAATCTCAGGCTTTTAGAAAGTGCAATTGATAGTGACAAAAAGAGAGAACATAATTTGAAATATGCATTGACAAAACTCGTTTTTGATGAAAAGCCACCTATTGAACCACAAATACCGCCAAAACCGCAACTTAATAAAAAGTCTGTTTTATTTTTTATCGGTGCTGGAGTATTAGCATTATTAGCATATTATTTTGTTGAACTGACGGATTCAGGTCTTATAGAAGGACTACTTGTTGGGGGATTAGCTTTGTTAGTGATTGGGTATTTACTTTTGATGGGGCTTATTTTTGGAGCATCGGATTTAAGTAGTTATGTGGAAAAAAAGAAAAATTACAATTTTGCAGTTTCTCAATACCCTCAATCAAAATCCAATTATGACCAAAAACTTGATAGTTATAATAAGAGAAAGGCTTCTGAAACATAAAGAATAGCACAAGGCAAGGCAAAGATCAATGAACTGCTTCACAGCTTAGAAATTGAAAGACATTCTTTTGAAAATGAACTTTCACAAGCGTATAACCTCAATATTATACCATTACAGTTTAGAAATATCGAAGGAATTTACTATCTTTACGACTATATGTCAACCAGTAATGAAAGTTTATCATCTGCACTTCTGCAATCCAATCTTGAAGCAATAAAAGAAAAGCTGGATGAAATGATAAATCTACAACAGGAACTTATTATTAGGCAGGTACAGACAAATGATATGCTTCTTGAAAATAATACCAGAACTATGCAGCAACTTCAAATAATAGAGCAGAATTCAGCACATATTCGTGATTATGCAGAGATAAGTGCGATAAACAGCAGAAACGCAATGTTAATGCAAAAGGAACAGCTTGAGTATCAGAAAGCCGATTACTGGGCTAAGGCTCTGAAACTTTATTAATCAAAGCAAATAAATATAATGGCGCACTGTTAAAGTGCGCCAATTCTCATTCCCTCTCCTTCGTCCTGAACAAAAGTGAAACACCAAGCCCGAACAGGAGGGCGGCGGTCACTCCGCCTGCTGAGGCTGTCAGGCCGCCTGTGAATATACCAAGTATGCCGTCACGTCCGACGGCTTTTCTTATGCCCTCAGCAAGAAGATGGCCGAATCCCGTAAGCGGTACAGTTGCCCCTGCCCCTGCAAATTCCGCTAAAGGCTCATATATCCCCAATGCCGAAAGTATCACTCCTGCCACCACGTAGCCTGTCAGTATCCGTGCAGGTGTCAGCTTTGTGAAGTCGATGAGGATTTGTCCCACGGCGCATATCGCTCCGCCGATAAGAAATGCTTTCAGTAGCTCCATTGTCATTAGTTCTCCTTTCTCAGATGTACAAGATGGGCGATGGATGGTATCGAACTGCCCTGCTGAACGGATGTGGGCGACATCAGCGCTCCCGTTGCCGCAAAGAGTATATTTTCTGCACCGCCGTTTTCGAGCATCGGTATGAAATATCCGCAGAGTACGCTTGCACTGCATCCGCATCCCGAACCGCCGCAATGCGTATCCTGTGTCTCGCAGTCGAATATCATCTCTCCGCAGTCATGGTGCTGTGCTGTGATGTCAATGCCCTGCTTCAGCAATATCTCCTTCACCAGTCTGCTTCCGACCTTGCCAAGATCGCCTGTGACTATGCAGTCATAATCTTCGGGAACTGTTCCTGTTGCAGTGAGATATCGTTTTATCGTCTCGGCGGCGGCAGGTGCCATTGCACTTCCCATGTTGGTCATGTCGGTTATTCCCATGTCTGCGATCGTTCCGATACATCCGCCGACTACACGGACTTTTCCACGCTCCGAAAGTATGACTGCTCCCGATGCTGTACAAGTCCATTGTGATGTTGGTGTGCGCTGTCCGCCATATTCCAGAGGTGTGCGGAACTGCCTTTCCGCTGTTGAAAAATGTGACGATGTGACTGCGGCAGTCCGATCTGCACTGCCTGATTCAGCAAGAAGCGCCGCTATTATCATTCCCTCCGCCATAGTTGAACACGCTCCGTATATTCCCAGAAATGGTATTCCAAGTTCACGCAGTCCGTATGCCGAGCCGATGCACTGATTAAGCAGGTCGCCCGAACATATAACGTCAATGTCCTCCTTGTATATGTCTGCTTTGCGTATCGCTATGCTCACTGCTTCAAGCTGGAACTGACTTTCCGCCTGTTCCCATGTCTGCTTGCCGAAATGCCCGTCCGTTATCACTTCATCGAAATATTTTCCAAGCGGGCCGTCGCCTTCCTTTTTTCCGACTACCGATGAACAGCTTTCGATGCAGATTTTTTTGTCAAGAGTAAATATTCCCTGTGATGCTGTTCCTGCCATTATCTATCACTTCTCCTTTGGTTTAGCTGTTAGCCATTAGCTGAACATAATTAAAATAAACCGATCATGAAAAACATATCGTTTATCTTGTGTGTACATGGGTCTGAGGACGGCCAATGGCCGTCCCTACACGTTGATTCATTACTTTCTGTTCGGCTTATAAAAATTGTTCCACGTGAAACATATTTTATTCATCGGCGGCATATTCTTTAGAGACATTACTCGAAAGGATGAGATTATGGGTCTTACGGAAAAAGTTGCGGCTGAAAGGCTGAAGGCTGAGGGCTTGAATGTTTTCGGCGAAAATAAGAAAAACGGTGCAGTGAAAATTTTCCTCGGTCAGTTCAGGGATGTTATGGTCATGATCCTTCTCGGCGCTACCGTCATTTCTGTTCTGCTGGGGGAAGTCTCCGATGCGGTCACTATCATTCTCATCGTTCTCCTTAATGCGATCCTCGGCTTCATTCAGGAATACCGCACCGAACATACTCTCGAAGCCCTGCGTTCCATGACTGCGCCTACGGCTAAATGCCGCCGTGACGGTGTTCTCCGTGTGATAGATGCCTCGCTTCTCGTCACGGGCGATGTCATCGAACTTGAAGCAGGGGACAGAGTGCCTGCGGACTGCGCTGTTGTCAGTGCATCAGGTTTCTTCACCGATGAATCTATCCTCACGGGCGAATCCGAACCAGTTCCCAAAATAAGCGGTGCGGCTGACGACAGGGATAATTCCATCGGCAGAAAAAATATCATTTACTGCGGCACATCCGCTGTCAAGGGTACGTGTACTGCTGTTGTCAATGCTACGGGTGTGAATACTCAGATGGGTAAGATCTCGGAAATGCTTGACGATATCGGAAAGGATATGACTCCACTCCAGAAGCGCCTCGGCGAGCTTGGAAAAGTTGTTGCAATTATCTGCATCGTGGTCTGCTTTGCAGTTTTCGGTGCAGGTGTTCTCCGTGGGGAAAATGTTTTCGATATGCTCATGACAGGTATCACCATCGCCATTGCCGCCATCCCCGAAGGCCTCCCTGCAACTGTTACCATTGCCCTCGCTCTCGCTGTAAGCAGGATGATGAAGCAGAAGGCTCTCGTCAATAAACTCCACAGTGTTGAAACTCTCGGCTGTACATCCGTTATCTGTTCTGACAAAACAGGCACTATCACCGAGAACAAAATGACCGTTACCGAACTCCATACCGCCGACGATGTTTATTATTTCAGCAGCCGTGGATATCGTGTAAGCGGCGCTGTCACAAAGGGTGAGGATAATATCGCTGTCAATCCCAAGACCGAAAAAGCTCTCATGGAATCGCTCAGGTGCGGTGTGGTATGCTCAACGGCTGAGATACATACTCAGGATGCGCCGAAGTCCCGAAACAGGGGAGCGCTCAGCGGAAAAGGCGAATGGAAAATTACAGGCGACCCCACCGAAGCCGCTCTGCTCATTGCGGCGGCTAAAGCAGGTATCAACAGGGACGGCACTCAGAAACTCGATGAATACCCTTTCGACAGCGAGACACGCTTCATGGCGGTGCATTGCAGATTCGGCGTTGAAAAAAGAAGCTGTTTCAAAGGCGCTGTTGAAGTTATTCTTCCACGGTGCAGCCGATATATTGACGGCAACGGAAAAATACTTCCCATGACTGTTGCGGTTCGGAAAAATATCACTAAGATGACCGAGGAAATGTCAGACAATGCATTGCGTGTCCTCGCCCTTGCGTACACCGTTTCCGACAGCTTTTCTCCCGATGGCGGAAATCTCATATTCCTCGGAATTTCGGGAATGACCGACCCTCCACGTGACGAGGCGAAAACTGCAATAAGAAAATGTGCGGCGGCTTCCGTGAGGACGGTCATGATAACGGGCGACCACAAAAATACTGCGGCGGCTGTTGCAAAAAAAGCAGGTCTGCTCCGTGGCGGAAAAGCCATCACAGGTGCGGAGCTTGACAAAATGTCCGACCATGAGCTTGACCGTGTAATTGATAAATATACCGTGTTCGCCCGTGTTGAGCCTGCCCACAAGCTGAGGATAGTCCGCAGTTTCAAGCGCAGGGGAGAGATAGTGACGATGACGGGCGACGGTGTCAATGACGCTCCTGCCATCAAGGAAGCCGATGTTGGTGTGGCTATGGGCATGACGGGAACTGATGTCACAAAGCAGGCGGCGGATGTTATTCTCATGGATGACAACCTCGCAACTCTTGTGGGCGCTGTTGAACAGGGACGGTGCGTTTATGCCAATATAAGAAAGTTTGTGCGGTATCTGCTGTCATGCAACATCGGCGAGGTGCTGACGATGTTTCTGGGCATCCTCATGGGGATGCCGATGATACTCCTGCCTGTTCAGATATTGCTTGTGAATCTGGTCACGGACGGTCTGCCTGCCATTGCTCTCGGCATGGAAAAGCCCGAAAGCGATATTATGTCAAAGCCTCCAAGAAAGTCCGACGAGGGATTTTTCTCCGACGGGCTGATGTGGAAAATTATCTTCCGTGGCATTTTCATCGGGCTGTGTACTCTCGCTTCTTTCGCCGCTGTCATTCATCTCGGCGGGACTGTTGAAGCCGCCCGCACCTGCGCTCTTATTACCCTTGTAATGTCTCAGCTCATACACGTTTTCGAGTGCCGTTCCGAACATCGCTCGCTGTTCCGCATGAATCCTTTCGGCAACATGAAACTGCTCATTGCTGTGCTGATATCATTTGCCGCCCTTGCCGCCGCAGTTGCAGTTCCGCAGATGCAGGTGGTTTTCAACACTGTTCTCCCCACATCTCAGCAGTTGCTCGTTTCGATCGGTCTGAGCATCGCTGTGCCGATAGTGACATCGCTTTTCAATTAATTTCCTCTTACAAAAAATCCTGTTCCGATTTGAGCAAATAGTACAAATTTTAAGAAATCGAGATAAAACACTTGAAATCAATGACGGGAAATAGTATAATGTGTATAGAAACACACAAATTATACTATTTGTACTATTATGATGTTGAAAACGGAGGAATAAGAATTGGAACAGGATAATAACAGACCATCGCTTCTAAGCAGGATAGTGTACCAATACATCGGTATCGTTATCCTCGGCGGCTTGTATGCGCTTTCTCTGAAGCTCGAACCCTACTGGCAGCCTGAGGGAAGCGATAAGACAACTTTTGAAATAGAGTGCAAAAAACTCATCTCAAAGGCACACGATAAAGGCGTTGAATGTATACTCCCTGCATTAAAGCTGATATTCAAGGGCGTTATCGACACACTCAACTGTCGAGGACGCCAGCCCCTACAATTTGTCTATTATTCGTGAAAAGTTTTGTAGGGGACGGCGTCCTCGACGTCCCCAAATTAGTTTTTCGACAAACTCTGGACGGCCATTGGCCGTCCTTTTGTTATGCCCGACAAATGTTTTTTCAACATTTATGTGTTGAAAACTTCCTGACCTCTTGTTTTTTCAACATCAATCTGTTATAATGACTATGTATAAATTTTTTTAATAAGGAGATAATTATGTCTGATCGTGAATTTATTTTTGAATCAAGTTCGCCTATATGCCATATTGATGCCTGTATTGCCGCTGAAAAAGATGCTTACTATCTCATGCTTTTCAGTTCTATTGAGTACGGCGCAAAGGTGCTGAATATGCTCTGGATATGCAACCGCCATGAGACACCTGCTGAACTTGACATTTCCCCTCTGGACCGTGGCGAAGGCCCTCTGCTCGGTAAGGAAAATGTATCCGATATGCAGCCGAAGTTCGGCATGGAATTCAATCCCGACAAGTTCAGCGCTGTCTGGTATGACACAGGCGATGCTGTTGCTATATACTACGGCAAAAAGTTAATATGCGCTATTCCGCCTATTGTCGGCCTTTACGATTTCCCCGGATTTTCGATCTTTGCAAAGGGTCAGACCCGTTATGCGTGGGAAATGCCGACCGAACCCGAATTTGAAAGTCGTGTACAGAATCAGAAAAATTTCTGGGAGATAATTCAGCGTGAGGAAACATGGAAGAAACTGGAACAGGATTATATCGCCATCACCGATGAATTTTTCGGTGCGCCTCATACTGCCGTCAAGTCCCTCGCTTCTGAGAAATTCCCCAACAGATCGCTGGTTCAGGGCACTAAAAATAAGAGCATACTCTATAATATCACCGTCGGTGTAAGTCAGTATGCTATGCCTGCGGTGGCTAAGGCTTTCGGAAATGACTGCGCCGATCAGAGCAGGATAGAACTTGCTTTCGCCTGCTATGACAAGTTCAGCCCCCTCGTTGACCTCATGGCTTTGGTTATGAAAGATATTGCGGATATACCGTGGAATGAACGCAGTTTCCTCTGGCACGGACATACCATAGATTTCCCGAATATCGCAGGTTTTTCCGCATTGCTCCTTGTTGATGCGTCTACCATTTTCGGCATGGAAGCGCCGAGGTGGAGAAAATTCGGAGGCGGTAAGGTGAACACCCTCTGGTTAGTCCCGATCTCCGAAGCAGAACTGGAATTTCTCCGTATGAAGGGCATTGACGAGCTTATGGAAAGATGCATGATCCAGAGATATCTCCACGTTTTCGACAATGTTCCGAAGTTTTTGCAATTTTGATAAACAGGGAGTATGACATTATGCAGAAATTTATTGATGAAATCAAGCTGATACAGGATGACTGGATGTGTTCTGAATTTCATGAGCCTGCATCGGAAAGCGATATTGCAGCATTTGAACGTGAAAACGGTATCGTCATACCGCAGTCATACAAGGATTTTCTCGTACTTTCCGACGGCGGAGAACTTTTCGGTGCCGTGGGAAATGTATGGCTGTACGGTGTGAAAGCCACAAGGTTCAAAATAGGAGATGATTTTTCGGACGGCATGGTCCCGAAAGATTTTCTGATACTCGGATTCCATGATTCACAGCATATCTGTTTCATGCCCGAAAGGAATAAATTCCTTTTCTACGAATACGAAACCCCGGATGAAATAGAATCCGAATGTTTATGGTTTGACAGTTTTTATGATGTAATGGAATATCTTATTGATGTTCACACAGGTTAAAGGAGTAAAAAATAAAATGAGTCTGAACGATACCCCATCCTCCGAAAGAGTACATATCGGCTTTTTCGGACGGAGAAATGCAGGAAAATCAAGTGTGGTAAATGCCGTAACGGGACAGGAATTGTCCGTAGTTTCGGACGTTAAGGGCACTACCACCGACCCCGTAACTAAGGCTATGGAGCTTCTTCCGCTCGGCCCTGTCGTGATAATTGATACACCGGGTTTCGACGATGTGGGAACTCTCGGCGAAATGCGTGTCCGCAAGACAAAACAGATACTCAACCGCACCGATATCGCCGTTCTTGTGGTGGATAATTCCACGGGGCTTTCCGATACGGACAAACAGCTTATCGGCATTTTTAAGGAGAAAAATATCCCGTATATCACAGTTTTCAACAAGTCCGACATCGCTGGAAAATCCGACTGCACCGAAAATGAAATAGCTGTCAGCGCCGTTGAAAAGGTGAATATCCACGAACTGAAAGAGATGATGGCGCATCTGGTCAAGCGTGACGGAGACGAAAAAGTCCTCGTCGGCGACCTCCTCAGTGAGGGCGATTTAGTTGTACTTGTAACGCCCATCGACGAGTCCGCACCGAAGGGGAGGATGATACTTCCGCAGGTGCAGGCGATACGTGATATCCTCGACGCAAATGCTGTGAATATCGTCACAAAGGAAACTCAGCTTGCCGAAACTCTGCGGAAAATCGGCACAAAACCCCGCATGGTCATAACCGACAGTCAGGCATTCGGCATGGTCAGCAGAATAGTTCCCGATGATATCCCGCTGACTTCGTTTTCCATTCTGATGGCGAGATATAAGGGATTCCTCGAAACTGCCGTGAGAGGCGCTTCTGCCATCAGAAAACTTCAGGACGGGGACACGGTGCTGATATCCGAGGGATGTACGCACCATCGTCAGTGCGGTGACATCGGAAGTGTGAAACTGCCTGCGCTTCTGAAAAAAACTACGGGAAAATCGCTGAATATCGAGCTTTCGTCGGGCAGGGAATTCCCCGAAGACCTGTCACCGTACAAGCTGGTCATCCACTGCGGAGGCTGTATGCTTAACGAGAGGGAAATGGTATACCGTCGGAAAAATGCCGAAGATCAGGGAGTTCCGTTCACTAATTACGGCATCGCTCTTGCTATGATGAACGGCATATTGAAGCGCAGTCTTGGTGTTTTCCCCGACCTTGCGGAGATGGCGGAATGAGAAAGAGACTGCCGTATATCATAATTTTTGTGCTGATATTCGCCGTTGAGACTTGTATTGCGCTGTTCGTGCATGATGATTTCGTTCGTCCGTATGTGGGCGACGTTATTGTCATGTGGGCTGTCTACTGTCTTGCTCAGATAATACTTGGCGGAAAGTTCGGCTCGTATAAAGTTGCTGTCGGCTCTCTGGTTTTTGCGTTCATTGTTGAGATACTCCAGAAATTCCACATTGCTGATGTTATGGGTGTTGAAAACCCTATACTGCGTACCGTCATCGGTACAAGCTATGCAACGGCTGATCTTTTGTGCTATTTTGTCGGAACGGTCTTTATTTTTGCAGGTATATTTTTATACAGAAAGTTTAGAAATGGTATATAAAAATCATATGGAAAAATCGAGGGCTTGTCCGTGAGTGACGGACATAAAAATAAAGTGTGCGGTTCTGTTTTTTTGAACTGCACACTTGTTATTTTCACATAGCGAATAAACAAAAACCTCCCGAATCACATATAATAAGATCAAGGATGAATAAATCCCCGACGAGGGGCAATAATACTGACATCAAGATCTTATTATAAATTCGGGAGTAATTTTTATGTCTGTTAAACGTGGAGAAATTTATTATGCCGACCTCAGTCCTGTTGTCGGCTCGGAACAAGGCGGTATCAGACCTGTACTTATCGTCCAGAACGATGTGGGAAACCGCCACAGCCCGACGGTCATCGCCGCCGCTATCACAAGTCAGAAAGACAAGACCCATCTGCCTACTCATATCGAGGTGCAGGCGGAAAAGTGCGGACTTGCAAGGGACAGCATCGTCCTCCTTGAACAGATACGCACCCTTGACAAGCGCCGTCTGAAAGACAAAATGGGCGAGCTTGACCTGCGTTCCATGAATAAGGTCAATACCGCCCTCTCTATCAGCTTCGGACTTGAAATATGATGAACGCAAAACGGAATTGAATAAAGAATAATAAATAAATTATAATTGCGGTGTTCCCTGTCGTGACGAATCTGAAATGTAGGGACGGCCATTGGCCGTCCTCGGATAACCGAGCAAGCATGGTCAACAAACCGTAGGGGCGCATGACCTGCGCCCTGCAAAGTGTGTGTTTTTGCAGACTGTGCTGCTTTATCATAATGAAATGATGCAGAATAAAGCGGTCAGAAGCAGACAGACAATACAATCTTTAGCTGCATCCTTGAAGGACATATGCTTTTTGAAAATGCGTGTTCCCATAGCAATTGCGGCAGGCAGCAGCATTGCAATAAAAGCCGCCCAGTGAACTAAAAATAAATGTGCATATAAATACAATGCAATAAATATCAGAAGAAGTGTGCGGGCTTGTTTTTTCATCTCGTCTTTTTTCAGTTTTTTTTGCGCTTTTAATGCCTCTGCTTCAGCAAGGATGTTCTCTGTTGCTTTGATTGCGTTGGAATAGTTTCGTTCCTGAGTCTGCGGTGAAGGAGCATCTTCGCCCGGCATAAGCGGTTCAAGACAGGTCAGGCCATTATCAGTGACATATTTTTCTTCCATTTCAGTTCACTCCTACTTATACATATAATTAACACTGATTTTTACAAACTTAAAATTGACAACTTGATCTGTCACGGTCCGAATCCTAAACAACATTTATTGCGGTCATAATCCCAGGTGTTATCATCATTATAATAAATGGTCTCGGTACGCTGGGTATTATACCTGAATATCTCGTTATCCGCTATCTTCGTATCATCTGAACGTAAGGTCAGGGTTTCCGCAGAAGTGTCTATATCAATTATGATATCTGTTTTGTGCATATCCCACCAGTTTGCTTTAGAGAAACCGATACTGATAGGGTGATTTACAGGTGTACCGACAATATCGAAGGTATATATGGATTTTTTGTTTGCACGGTACTTTACCTTAGCAACATTTCTGAAATCAACGGATACTTTTCCGTTATGATCGAGCTGGTCTGTGAACTGAATATCGTCCTTATTTATTTCATATTTCTCGCCGTCTACAAAAATCTGTATATTTGCTGTTATCCTATTACCGGGATAAAGACGGTAATAGACAGGATTGTGAGTCAGTACAGGTACTGCGATCAGCGCTGCAACTCCCACAAACAACCATTTTTTGAATTTTTTAGGTATTCCCATATAATTTCCTCGCTTATATTTTTACAAATCATTGTTACAGTCTGCACAAAAACAATCTATAATATTTATAATTATACCAAAAATGCAGAGAATGTCAACTGATTCCAATACAAAAACATGGGATTCAATTTTGTGATTAGAAATATTAATCTGTGGTTGTGCATGACCTGCGCCCTCACACATTGTCATGATAATGACGTTGAATCGTTCATTTAATAAAAATGAAAAGGGCGCTCGGAAAGCGCCCCTACAGATGTGGCTCGTTGCAAATGAAGCAAGGACCGCCAAAGGCGGCCCCTACATATACTATTACAAGCCGTCGAGCGACCTGAAACTCATCGCATTGGAAGAAGTAAGCGAGTTTACGAGCGAATCGTGGCTGCGCTCTGCTCGCTCAGCAGTTATATTCTTGCTACGCCTGTATCCTTAGCAGCCTGAGCAACTGCCTTAGCTACTGCCTGAGCAACTGTCTTGTCCAGTGCGCTTGGGATGATATAGTCTGCGCTGAGCTTATCATCTGTTACGAATGAAGCGATTGCCTTTGCAGCAGCTATCTTCATTTCGTCATTGATATCACTTGCACGTACATCGAGAGCGCCACGGAAGATGCCGGGGAATGCAAGTACATTGTTGATCTGGTTCGGGAAGTCGCTTCTGCCTGTACCAACAACTGCTGCGCCTGCTGCCTTAGCTTCGTCAGGCATGATCTCAGGTGTAGGATTAGCCATCGGGAAGATGATAGGATCTTTAGCCATTGACTTTACCATCTCAGGTGTTACGCATCCGGGAGCGGATACACCGATGAATACGTCAGCGCCCTTGATAACTTCTTCAAGGCTGCCCTTTCTCATCTGCTGGTTTGTGATCTCGGCCATTTCGTCCTTCATGGGGTTCATGCTCTCAGGTCTGCCCTTGTAGATAGCGCCGTTTCTGTCGCAGAGAACAACGTCCTTCAGACCCATAGAGATGAGGAGCTTGATGATAGCAATACCTGCTGCGCCTGCACCGCTTGTTACTACTCTTATCTCGTCCAGTTTCTTGCCTACGACTTTGAGAGCGTTGAGCATTGCTGCGAGAGTTACTACTGCTGTACCGTGCTGGTCATCGTGGAAGATCGGGATATCACAGCATTCCTTGAGCTGCTTTTCGATCTCGAAGCATCTTGGTGCGGAGATATCTTCCAGATTTACACCGCCGAATGAACCTGCGAGGAGCTTTACTGTATTAACGATATCGCTTACTTCCTTTGAACGAATGCAAAGCGGGATAGCGTCAACATCACCGAATGCCTTGAACAGAGCGCACTTGCCTTCCATAACGGGCATACCTGCCTCAGGGCCGATATCGCCGAGGCCGAGAACTGCTGTACCGTCTGTTACTACTGCAACGAGGTTTGAACGTCTTGTAAGCTCGTAGCTCTTGTTAACGTCCTTCTGTATCTCCAGACAAGGCTGTGCAACACCCGGAGTGTATGCGAGTGAAAGATCATCTCTTGTTTCGAGGGGGGCACGGCAGATAACTTCGATCTTGCCTTCCCATTCGTAGTGCTTCTTCAGGGATTCTTCTGCGTAATTCATTGTAAACATTCCTTTCGTTTTCATTGAGCCGTCGGCTCCTGATTTTACTTTTGCTTAAATTATTGATACTGCCGAAAGCGCATGGCTTGCGGTCTTTGTACATAAAAAGACAGCAGCAAAGCTGACCCGTCGTTATGAGGGAGCTATGCTGCTGAATATGCTCTTAAAACTGGATCTGGTCGATAACTGATCTGAGAGCAGCGGCACTTGCACGGAGCTTCTCGATCTCTGTATCTGTCATCTTTGGTGATACTTCTCTTTCGATACCGTTTGAACCGATAACGCATGGGAGGCTGAGGCATACATCGTCGATGCCGTACTTGCCGTTCATCATTGTTGATACAGTGATGATGTTGTTTGAGTCACGGAGAATGCTGTCGCATATCTTGTTTACACTCATTGCGATAGCGTAGAAAGTTGCGCCCTTTCTCTTGATAACTTCTGCGCCTGCTGTACGGACTTCGTTGATGATCTCCTCCTCATCGAGGTCAGCGTGATCCTGATCTGCGCAGTATTCTTCCATAGGGATACCTGCGATATTTGTCAGTGACCACGGGATGAATGAAGAATCGCCGTGTTCGCCGAATACGTATGCATGGATGCTGTTAGGGCTGAGGCCTACATGGTCAGCGATGATGGAACGGAGTCTTGATGTGTCAAGTGCTGTACCTGAACCGATGACCTGATTTGGTGAAAGGTCAGTACACTTGAGGATAGTGTATGTAAGGATGTCAACAGGGTTGCTGACAACGACATAAATTGCATCAGGAGCGTACTTAGCGATCTGAGGCATAACTTCCTTGATGATGTTTACATTGATCTGAGCGAGGTCGAGACGGGTCTGACCGGGCTTTCTTGCGATACCGAGTGTTACAACAACGATATCGGAATCCTTTGCATCCTCGTACTCGCCGTCGAATACTTCAACGTTCTCACCGAATGAAACACCCTGACGGATGTCCATAGCTTCACCCTTAGCCTTAGCCTTGTTGATATCAACAAGAACTATATCTGAACAGGTACCTGCCACAGCGAATGTATAAGCAATAGAAGCGCCGACGTTGCCAGCGCCGAGTATAGTGATCTTAGTACCGTTTTTATTTTTCTCTCTCATTGGTTAGAGCCTCCGTAGAACTATATTATCCGCATTGCAGAAACAAATGCCCTGCGTACACAAACAATCATCATGCGGACTTACATATTTATTATAAAGGCGGACGGGAAAAATATCAAGCAAAATAACGCTGTTTCTTAAAAAATCGTAAATTCATACAAAACACGGCTGATATCAACAATTTTTTTATCATCATTCGTTACTGCCGTCTAACGTCAGATCGGTTCTGACGCTTCAAAGTGCTGACATGAATATTATTCGTAAGATTTGGAATATTTTCTTCAAAAATGAATATTTATGCAAAAACTCTTGACATTCTTTCTATTGAGTGTATAATAGAACTATGTTGAAAATTATTGCTGACAGTGTCAGCATTTATATTCAGGAGGTAATTCATCATGGCTAACAAAAAAGATATCAAGAAGGTAGTTCTCGCATATTCAGGCGGTCTGGATACATCTATCATTATCCCGTGGCTCAAGGAAAACTACAACAATCCTGAGATCATCGCTGTTTCAGGTGACGTTGGACAGGGCACAGAGCTTGACGGTCTTGAGGAAAAGGCTATCAAGACAGGCGCTTCAAAGCTCATCGTTGCTGACCTGAAGGAAGAATTCATTCAGGATTACGTTTATCCTACTGTTCAGGCAGGAGCTATCTATGAGAACAGATATATGCTCGGTACTTCTTTCGCTCGTCCTATCATCGCAAAGCGTATCGCTGAGATCGCTCTTGAGGAAGGCGCTGACGCTATCTGCCACGGCTGTACAGGCAAGGGCAACGATCAGGTAAGATTCGAGCTTGCTATCAAGGCTTTCGCTCCTGAAATGGCTATCATCGCTCCATGGAGAGAATGGGATATCAAGAGCCGTGATGAGGAGATCGACTACGCTGAGGCTCACAACATCCCTCTGAAGATAAGCCGTGAGACAAATTACTCAAAGGATAAGAACATCTGGCACCTTTCACACGAAGGTCTTGATCTTGAAGATCCTGCAAATGAGCCACAGTATGAGAAGAAGGGCTTCCTCGAAATGGGCGTTTCTCCTATTGATGCTCCTGACAAGCCAACTTACATCACTCTCCACTTCGAGAAGGGTGTTCCTACTCAGCTTGACGGCAAGACACTCAACGGCGTTGAGATGGTTTCAGCTCTTAACAAGCTGGGCGGTGAGAACGGTATCGGTCTTGCTGACCTCGTTGAGAACCGTCTCGTTGGCATGAAGTCAAGAGGCGTTTACGAAACTCCCGGCGGTGCTATCCTTTACCACGCTCACGAAGTTCTCGAAACTATCTGCCTCGACAAGGAAACTGCAAGGATCAAGCAGTACCTCGGCATCAAGTTCGCTGATATCGTTTACAACGGTCAGTGGTACACTCCTCTCCGTGAAGCAATGAGCGCTTTCGTTTCAAAGACTCAGGAGAGAGTTACCGGCGACGTTAAGCTCAAGCTCTACAAGGGCAACATCATCAACGCAGGCGTTACTTCACCATACACTCTCTATGATGAGGAAGTTGCTACATTCGATGAGGATGAGGTTTACAATCAGGCTGATGCAGCAGGCTTCATCAACCTGTTCGGTCTCCCGATAAAGGTCAAGGCTCAGCTCGATAAGAAGAGAGAGAACAAGTAATTATTCAGGCAACTGATTTTTTCGCAGGCAGGGGAGCCTATCTCCTGCCTGTTATGATTTAATGTAATTCGGAATTAAAAAAGAGGGGGGAATAAACATGGTAAAAGTTAGACTTATGACAGTCAATGACTGGGACGGCGTAAATGAGTGCTGGACTGACCATGAGGGGACAAACCCTGTTGATGACAGCGCTGAGGGCTTCACAAGATACCTGAAACGCAATCCCACAACCAGCTTTGTTGCCGAGGATGACGGAAAGATCATAGGAACTATCCTTGCAGGTCATGACGGCAGACGAGGTATCTTTCACCATGTTGTTGTTGCTCCCGGATACAGAAAACAGGGCATTGGAAAAATGCTCGTCAACAGCGCTGCGGAGGCGCTGAGAAAAGAAGATATACACAAGGTCCTGCTCGTTGTTTTCACACATAACGAGAATGGAAATCAGTTCTGGGAGCATATGGGCTTCACTGAGAGAACAGACCTTGTTTACCGTAATAAATACATTGAAATATGAATAAATACATGAAAACAGCCATCGACGAGGCAAGAACAGGCATCAGTGAAGGTCACGGCGGCCCTTTCGGATGCGTTATCGTAAAGGATGGCAAGGTAGTCGGTCAGGGACATAACGAAGTCGTAAAGCAGAAAGACCCCACCTGTCACGGCGAGGTAATGGCTATACGCAATGCCTGTAAAAATCTCGGCACTTACGACCTGAGCGGCTGTGAACTCTATACCACCGCCGAACCCTGCCCCATGTGCAGAGGTGCGATACTCTGGGCAAATATAAGCAGGGTCTACTATGGATGCAATATCACCGATACCGACCGTATCGGTTTCAGAGATAAGGTATTCTATGAGGGCGAAAATGATATCTCCGAGGAACTTGACCGTCAGGAGTGTCTGGAAGTCTTTGAGGAATACGTTACAATAAAGGATAAGAAACAATATTAATGCGTAATGCTTAATTCGTAATGCGTAATTTCGGTGTCCACTTCGTGGACGAATTTTAATAATTGTTTTTAATATTTTCAATTTGTGAGCGAATGCGAACACAATAATTACGAATTACGCATTACGAATTACGAATTGGTATAAAGGAGAAATAAACTATGGCAGATATGATGTGGGCAGGAAGATTTTCAAAGCAGGTCGATGCAGGTGTCAATGCTTTCAATTCTTCAATTGCCTTTGACGGACGTATGTACCGCCACGATATACAGGGCAGTATCGCCCACGCTACTATGCTGGGAGACTGCGGGATTATCACAAAGGAGGACAGCCTTACCATTATTGAAGGGCTGAAAGGCATCCTTGCTGATATCGATTCGGGCAAACTGGAACTCGACCCCAATGCTGAGGATATCCATATGTTCGTTGAGGCTGAGCTGACAAAGCGCCTCGGCGATGTGGGAAAGAGACTCCATACCTCACGTTCAAGAAACGATCAGGTAGCTGTTGACCTCCGCCTTTATCTCCGTGACCAGATAACCGAGATATACGACATGGTAAAGGAACTTGCTGTTACTCTCGTTAAAATGGCTAAAGAGCATACAGAAACTATCATGCCCGGTTATACTCATCTCCAGAGAGCCCAGCCTATCACTCTCGCTCATCATCTCATGGCTTATGTATGGATGCTTCTCCGTGATATGGAGAGACTTCAGGACGCAGGCAAGAGAATGAACTACTGCCCTCTCGGAAGCGGCGCTCTTGCAGGTACTACCTACAAGACCAACCGACAGCAGACCTCCGACCTTCTCGGATTCACTGCTCCTATGCCAAACAGCCTTGACGGTGTTTCCGACAGAGATTACTGCGTTGAGCTTTGCTGTGCCCTTTCTCTCCTCATGACACACCTTTCAAGATTTTCCGAGGAAATAATCATGTGGTGTTCATGGGAATTCAAATTCGTTGAACTGGATGACGCTTTTGCTACGGGTTCATCCATCATGCCTCAGAAGAAGAATCCCGATGTTACCGAGCTTATCCGTGGCAAGACAGGCAGAGTGAACGGTGACCTCGTTACACTTCTCACCATGATGAAGGGTCTGCCTCTTGCATACAACAAGGATATGCAGGAGGACAAGGAAGCTATTTTCGACGCTGTTGACAATGTTAAGCTCTGCGTAAAGACCTTCACTCCTATGCTTGCAACTATGCGTGTTATCAAGGAGAATATGAGAAATGCCGCTGCAAAGGGATTCATCAACGCTACGGACTGTGCTGACTACCTCGTTAAAAAGGGTATGCCTTTCCGTGACGCTTACAAGATAACAGGTACTCTCGTTGCTCAGTGCATCGAAAAAGGCCTTACTCTCGAAACTCTCCCTATCGCCGATTATCAGGCTATGACAGACCTCTTTACCGAGGATGTTTACGAAGCTATCAGTCTTGATACCTGCGTAAGAGAGAGAAAGTCCGAGGGCGGCCCGTCTCCCGAAGCTGTAAAGAAGCAGATCGCTCTTGCTGAGAAGGCTCTGGGAATCTGATATGAGCAAAAAGGATATAACTTTTATTATC
>JAEDMD010000124.1 GCA_016303195.1 Oscillospiraceae bacterium
TTGGAGAGCGCCCTGTCAGGGGCAAAATTTCAGTTTAAAGTCTTTGGAAAGGGGGGTCGGGGGAAGAACCTTTCCTCAGAAAGGTTTTCCCCCGATAATTACATATAAAGCTGCTATATGAGTACGCCCCTTAATGTCAGCTTTTTATGTTTATTCATCCTTGGTTTTCTCGACAACATCACTGATCCTGAACCAGAAAGTCGAGCCTTTGCCGATGGTACTTCTTACACCATAATCATAGTCATGGAGTTTGAGAACTGCCTTCACTATGGAAAGTCCAAGACCTGTTCCGACAACCTCTCGCTTGTGGTTCTCCGAGCGGTAATATTTGTCGAATATCAGCTTGATCTTGTCCTCCTCGATGCCTTGTCCCGTGTCTTCGATCTCAATAAGAATGCCATCGGGGCGGTTTATCTGACGGACAAAAACTTTCTTATCATCGCCTGTGTAATTCACCGCATTGTTGATGAGATTATAGATGACCTGCTCGATCTTCACAACGTCACAGCGTACAGTTCTCTCCTCGTCGGGAGTGAACTCGATGCTGTATCCTTTTTTCTCGGAAATTCCCGCAAATCGGTCAATTATCTCGCTCAGCTTGGAACGGATGCCGAATTCCGACGGTTCTAACTTCTGCTTGCCGCTTTCCAGTTTGGAAAGGTCGAGTATATCATTTACCAGCAATGCAAGTCGGTCAGTCTCGTTGATGATTATTTCCAGATGCTCGTTGCGCTTCACAGGATTGTCACCCGAAAGATCACGTATCATCTCCGCATAGGCTTTCAGCATAGTCAGCGGAGTCCGCAGATCATGTGAAACATTCGCAATAAGGTCACGCTGCATCGTATCGACTCTTGACAGTTCTTTTTCCGCATAGGTAAGGGTATCAGCCAGCTTTTTAGCTTCAAGATATCCCCTGCCGTCGAATTTTGTATCAAAATTTCCCTTTGCAAGCTGTTCCGCAGATTTTGTTATCCTGTCGATAGGTGCGGAGAGATGTGCGGAAAGATACATTGATATGAAAAATGCCGCAATTATGAGGAAAATGGTTATCAGCATAAGCTGCTGCTTGATAATATCCACAGTTGAACCGACGGGTACAAGGGCTGAATTTATCAGAAGGTATCCGTCAGGCCTTTCGGGATCACCCAGCGGACAACCGTATATCAGCATATCATAGCCGCTTCGGGGATTTTTTATCATATCCCTGTAAATGTGATTTTCAGCCTTTGTGATCTCCTGAACATAAACAAACGTCTTGTTCTCACGGCCGTGGATAAGGCAATCGCCCAGAACCTCCTCGGAATAGATAGAACGGCTGTGTCTGTCCATTATCTCGATACACATATCATTTTTCTGTGCTATTTCGGTTACTCTGTCATAGAATTCCTGATCCCTGAGACTTGTATATGTACTTTCAAGATATTCCGCATTTGCTGTCGTATTGCGGACTTTCATCCGTTCATAGAAATTCTCCAGAAACAATATCTGGCAGACCCACAGAAGAAGGAATACCACCAGTGTGAATATGACAAAATATATCCATACCTTGAATTTCAGCGGCAGTCTGCTTTCGGCATTCCGTATTTTTTTAAGCTTCAAACTTGTATCCCATTCCTCTCAGTGTGACGATAAACTTTCTGTACTCGCCAAGACTGTTTCTCAGCATTTTGATGTGTGTATCAACAGTTCTGTCATCACCGAAGAAGTCATAGCCCCATACTTCTTCAAGGAGCTTGTCACGGGTAAGAGCAATGTTTTTATTTTTAACAAGATAAAACAGCAGATCGTATTCCTTTGGTGTCATGGAAGCCTTTTCACCGTTGACATAGACCTCTCTGCCCGAAATATCCACTTCCAGCCCCTCGAAGACATATTTGTCGAGCTGGGTATTCTCCTCCTGACGGACATTTCTTTTCAGCACGACTTTGACTCTTGCCATAAGTTCCTTTGGTGAAAAAGGCTTTACAACATAATCGTCGATACCGATCTCAAAACCGAACAGCTTGTCATACTCCTCGCCTCTTGCCGAAAGCATTATCACAGGAATATTCTTGCTTTTGTGTATCTCCTTGCAGGCGGAATATCCGTCCAGCCTCGGCATCATGACATCCATGATGATAAGATCGTAATCATTGTCATGGCAAAGATTGACAGCTTCCATACCGTTCTCTGCCTCCGTTACCTCATAGCCCTCGAATTCGGCATATTCTCTTACTACCTTTCTGATATTAACTTCATCGTCAACTACTAAAATATGAGCCATATATAACCCTCCTGATAGACTGTTTTAAACGTAATACCGATAAAAAGCGCTCATTTTCAGTGTACGGCACTTTCCTTTTCTCAGTACTTTTATTATAACATAATACATCATCAAAGTGTATATTTTGTGACATATAATTGTAAATTTCCGTCAATTTTATAAATTCTGCATTTTAAAAGTAAATTTTCATTGACATTTATAGTTATTTTTGCTATAATGTAATTATAGTTAACTGCATAATAATATGTTGCTTACAAAAACATTGAACTTTAAACAGTACGCACCATCGTACCATAATATAAATTTATACCAAAGGAGGCGGTCGCTATTAAAAACTCCAACTTTCTCGCTGCAGCGCTCGTGATCGTTGCTGCCACCGCTTTTATCATTTTTTATTGCTTTTTGAATCCCGAACAAGCTGTAACCGCACTGATAACCTACCTTTCAACACTGGTTTTCGGAACGCTTATACTCGCCTTTATCAGCACCATTTTCATGAAAAAGAAAAATTCCATGAATTCATCGCAGATAATCGGGATAGCCGAAAACATGAACATCGAAATTATAGTATGGGCTGACGACTTTTCCTACATACACATGAACAAGAAACTGCGTGAACTTCTTGGTCTGCCCGATACGGCTTCCGACCATAAAGCATCGGTATGGAAAGCATTCGGCATCAGCGAACCCGATACAAAAATACTCAAAGAAATAGCTGACAGCCGCTCATACGAATCACACTTCAAGGCTGCCGATACTACCATGGTGACCATAGCATGGAGTACTTCCCTCGCTATCAGGCAGAAAAAGCGCAACATCTATGTCAGCACAGGTTTCAACATCACTGAGTTAAAAAAGATGAAAGTCAACCTTGCAAGTGCAAACGATTTCTTCAATTCCTCGATGGAACTCGCAGAGATCGGCGTTCTTATGAGCGTTGACCGCAGAAACTACCGTGCATCGCCCGAACTTGTCAAAATGCTGGGACTTAAATCAAGCAGTATCACTGCCGAACAGTTCCGTGCGCTCGTTCATCCGAATGACAGAAGTATCTTCGATAACGCACTGAAAGCAATGGACAGTCATGAGGTGAGAAGTGTCGATCTCCGCATAAAATCGACAGATACTCTTTACCGCTGGTACACATACCGCTTCAAGTCGATCCATGGCACAGACAATACTCTGCCTCTTTTCGGCGGTGCTGTTATCGACATCACCGATCAGCACGAGAAAGATGTCCGCATCGAAAAGCTCAGCTACATGGATGATGTTACCGAGACTGCAAACCGCAACAAACTGCTCATCGAGGGCAATTTCATCTATGAATCGAGCAGTATGCTCCATTATAATTTCTGGATAATCGTTCTTGATATTGACCGTTTCCATATCGTCAACGATACCTGCGGCTACTCTCACGGAAACAAAGTTCTGCGTGATTTCGCACATATACTTTATAAATATGTAACTCCCGGCGGTCTTGTTGCAAGACTCAGCGGCGATAATTTTGCACTCGTCCTCCGTGACTACGGCGATGACGAACTCCCCGTCCGCACCGTAAAATCCATTCAGGAGGAATTCGCAAAGCTGGCAGTTGACGAGCTGGCATCGATCAACCTAAGCTGTTCAGCAGGATATTCAATGCTCCCACGTGACGGAAAATCATTCAAGGAGATCCTCGAACACGCTGAATTCGCCCTTAAATCAACAAGCGGCGCTCCCGGCTGCATATGCGCTTATGAACCGAATATGCACGATTCGATCATCGGTGACACCGCTATGGAAAAGGCTCTCGGACTTGCTATCGAGCATAACGAACTCCGCCTGTTCTATCAGCCGAAGATCGACCTCGCAACAGGCAAATTAATGGGCGTTGAGGCTCTTATCAGATGGATAAAGCCCGACGGTACTATTATTCCGCCCGACTCATTCGTCCGCATCGCAGAAAAATGCAACCTTATCGGCAAGATCAGCGATTTCGTGCTGAATGAGGGCTGTCACCAGAACAAGCTGTGGCAGAAAATGGGATACCCGAACATTGTTATGTCCATAAACTTCGCTTCTTCAGACTTCTATCAGCCTGACCTCAAAGAAAAAGTCTTTGATGCTCTCGCACGTGCAGGTCTGGACGCTGAATGGCTGGAAGTCGAGCTTACTGAATCACTGGCGCTCCGTGATGTGAATTTCGCTGTGGCACAGATGAACAAACTGCGTGATCTCGGTGTAAAACTGGCAATGGACGACTTCGGTACAGGTTATTCTTCACTGAGCCATCTCCAGAAACTACCTATCACTTTGCTGAAGCTGGATCAGTCATTCATCAAGAATATCGAGCATGACAATATCGCCTACGAAATAGTTTCAGCGGTCATCCGTATCGCTAAATCCAAAAAGATCGAAACTATTGCCGAGGGCATCGAGAACCACGTTCAGGAATCGATCCTCAGAATGGCAGGCTGTGATTACGCTCAGGGCTATCTCTACGGAAAGCCCATGCCGCCTCAGGAACTGGAAAAATTCTTCGAGCGCAACTCTAAGAAATAAAACATGGTAATTTTCGGCATATGCCGATTTGCAGGCCATTGAACCGAAATGGCCCATCCCGAATAACGGAGGTATCAAACATGAAAAGAAGAATCGGAATACTTACAAGCGGCGGTGACTGTCCCGGACTCAACGCTACCATCAGAGGCGTTGCCAAGGCCTGCTACGAGAGATTCGGCGAGGAAAACGTTGAGATAGTAGGCATATCCAACGGCTACTACGGACTCATCAACAATCTCTGCAAGGATATGGCTCCATCCGCTTTCTCAGGCATCCTCACTCAGGGCGGTACAATATTCGGCACTAAGCGTCAGCCGTTCAAGATGATGCAGGTCATCGGCGAGGATAACGTTGACAAAGTCAAGAACATGAAGGAGACTTACAAGAAGCAGAAGCTCGACTGTCTCCTCACCCTCGGCGGCAACGGCACTCACAAGACCTCAAAACTCCTCTCGGATGAAGGTCTGAATATTATCGGTCTGCCAAAGACAATTGATAACGATATTTACGGAACTGACGTAACTTTCGGCTTCCACACCGCCGTTGACATCGCAACTGACGTTATCGACCGTCTCCACACAACAGCCGCAAGCCACTCACGTATCCTCCTCTGCGAGATCATGGGCAACAAGGCCGGCTGGCTCACACTCAATGCAGGTATCGCAGGCGGTGCTGATGTTATCGTTATCCCTGAAATTCCTTATGATATCGACAAGATCTGCGATTCAGTCATGGCAAGAAGCGCATCCGGCAAAACTTTCTCCATTGTCGCTGTTGCAGAGGGCGCATTCGATATCAACGAGGCTAAAATGAAGAAGAAGGAGCGTGCAAAGAAACGTGCCGAAGCAGGTATTATCACCGCTACAAGCCGAATCGCCGCTCAGATACAGTCAAACACAGGTATCGAAGCCCGTGTATGTGTTCCCGGACATATGCTCCGTGGCGGCGCTCCAAGTGCTTATGACCGTGTTCTTTCAACTCAGTTCGGTGTTCACGCCGCTTACCTCATCGCTCAGGAAAAGTACGGCCGTACCGTTGCTAAGATCGGCAACAAGATAACCTCCAACAAACTGGAAGATATCGCCGGCAAGACAAAGTTCGTTGATGTCGAGAATCACCTCGTCATTGCCGCACGTGATATCGGTGTTTCTTTCGGTGACTGATAAAAACAAATTAAAGCCGCAGCAAATGCTGCGGTTTCAGTCTGTCAAAAAAGTTTGAATCAAGCCTGAAACTCAAACATTGGGTTTCCAA
>JAEDMD010000003.1 GCA_016303195.1 Oscillospiraceae bacterium
GCGCTGTTTTCGGCAGGAGCGGGAATGATAATATCAAGAAAGATAGTACGTCCCATCAATGATATTGACCTTGACGATCCGCACACGGACAGCAGTTACCGTGAACTTGAACCGCTTCTGAACAAACTCCGCACCCAGAATGCGAAAGTGGGACATCAGCTTGATGAACTGAAACAGAGCAAGGAACAGCTTGAACTCATCATCGGAAGCATGAGCGAGGGAATAATAATCGCTGACCAGAAACTGAACGTAGTCTCCTACAATCCTGCATCGGCGCTGTTGCTGGGTTCATCAGCGTTCACAGTGGGACAGAATATCTACGGCATGAACAATTCCGACGATTTCAGGAAATGCGTGCTTGATGCCCTCGGAGGCAGACGTTCGGAGTGCATAATAAGGATCGGCAGCGGTGAGCGTAACATAATCGCCAGCCCTGCAAAGAGCATGGAGCGTGTCTGCGGAGTGGTGGCATTCGTCATGGATGTTACCGAAAAGCATAAGCTGGAGACGATGCGCCGTGAGTTCACAGCCAATGTATCGCATGAACTGAAAACCCCTCTCACAGCGATATACGGCATATCAGATATGCTTGCCAGCGGAATGGTGAGAGCTGAGGATGTGGCAGGTTTCGGAGGAAATATCAGGAGCGAGGCAGAGCGTCTCATATCTCTTGTAAGCGACACCATAGCCCTGTCGAAGCTGGATGAGGGCACAGGAGCGGATGAGACTGAGGTACTGGATGTATATGCAATAGCTCAGGATGTGCTGAAACGGCTTGAACATACGGCATCGGAGAAAGATGTCACGCTCTCCCTTGAAGGCGAAAGCGTGGATGTGAATGTCAATAAGACCATGCTGACGGAAATGCTCTACAACATCTGCGACAACGGAATAAAGTACAACAAGCAGGGCGGAAGCCTTGAAGTTACCGTAGGTAAGGAGCGGAGGAATGCAGTGATAACCGTAAAGGATACAGGCATCGGTATACCGTATGAACAGCAGGGACGGATATTCGAGCGTTTCTACCGTGGCGACAAGAGCCGTTCGGATAAGATAAAGGGCACAGGCCTCGGACTGTCCATCGTCAAACATTCAGTAATGCAAATGGGCGGAAACATCCGTGTAGAAAGCATCCCCGACAAAGGAACGGCATTTATTGTGGAACTGCCTGCGATGTCATGACGTATTTGAATTTGTAGGGACGGCCATTGGCCGTCCTCAGATAACCGAACAAAGGGGATAGAACATTTTAGGGGCGGCCTTTGGCCGTCCTCGGATAACCGAACAAAGAGGATAGAACATTGTAGGGGTGGCCTTTGGCCGTCCTCGGATAACCGAACAAAGAGGAATAGAACATTGTAGGGACGGCCATTGGCCGTCCTCGGATAACCGAACAAAGAGGATAGAACATTGTAGGGACGGCCATTGGCCGTCCTCGGATAAACGAACAAAGAGGATAGAACATTGTAGGGGCGGCCATTGGCCGTCCTCGGATAACCGAACAAAGGGGATAGAACATTGTAGGGTTAATGAATATTGAATAGATCATAATTATATTGTCCCCTCACGGGAGCAGATAAAAAAAAGGGAACGCACAGAGCGTTCCCTTAATTTATTAAAGCATATGGGCACGAAGTTCGTCGCCTGAAAGTGGTGAGAGGTATGCAGGAGCAATGTCGAAAGCGGTCTTGCATCCTGTTGCGCCCTCAGCCTTGAGTCTTGCCAATGCTCTTGCAAAGCAGATAAGAACGCTTGCAGTGAACTCAGGGTTGGACTCCAGTTTCAGAGAGTATTCGATCATCTGGTGAGTCTTTTCGCCGTCGCCTGTAAGACCGCTTCTCATAACGAAACCGCCGTGAGGCATCTTGTTGTGCTTAGCGTCGAATTCTTCCTCAGTGATGAAGTTTACGGTTGTGTCATACTCATCGAAGTAATTCTTCATTGTCTTGATATCGTTCTCGATCTTAGCGAGGTCAGCGCCTTCCTCAGGAACTACCCAGCACTCTCTCAGGTGCTTCTGACGGGTAGTAAGCTCAGGCTGGCTTCCGCTTCTTACAGCCTCCATAGCTGACTCTATCGGAACAGTGTACTGGATTCCTCTCTTAACGCCCTCAACTCTGCGGATAGCGTCGGAGTGACCCTGACTTACGCCTCTGCCCCAGAAAGTATAGCTCTTGCCGTTGGGGAGAATGGACTCAGCATAAAGTCTGTTCAGTGAGAAAAGACCCGGATCCCAGCCGAGGGAGATGAAAGCAAGGTGACCGCTTTCCTTTGCAGCCTTGTCAACATTAGCGAAATGCTCAGGTATTCTTGCGTGAGTATCGAAACTGTCGATAACATTGAAGTACTTAGCCATTTCAGGTGTCTGCTTAGGAAGATCAGTAGCACTGCCGCCGCAGATAATCATTACGTCAACATCATCTGTCATATTCTTTGCGTCATCCAGCTTGTAAACCTTAACACCGTCAGTGAGCGGCTTCACGGATGAAGGGTCACGTCTTGTGAAGATACCAACAAGCTCCATATCGTCATTCTGTCTGATCGCAAGCTCAACACCCTTACCGAGATTACCGTAGCCTGCGATACCGATTCTAACTTTAGACATTTGAATTCCTCCTGTTATTATAGACTAAATATATTATATCACATTAAATCGCTGATGTAAAGAATTTTTTTTGGGGATGTGCAGGGCAACTTTACGGATGTTCATCAATTTCTAATTTGGGGACGTCGAGGACGCCGTCCCCTACAAACATTTCATTATATTCGTTTGGTTATCTGAGGACGCCCAAAGGGCGCCCCTACTCCTGATTAATGTGGTGTTTGTTATTGTTTTGCTATATGGCAATGATGTAGGGACGGCCAATGGCCGTCCTTTGATTCTCAGCCCATTGATTTACAACGAAATATGACTTTTTTGACAAGCAAAAAGCGGACAATAATGTCCGCTTTCCGCTTTATCAACACACCAAATTATTAGTAGTAAGCTGAATTTAAGATATGAGCTGTTTTCTCAGGGCGATGAGGTCGAAAACGTCGATAACATCATCCTTTATCAGGTCTGCACGGGCACACTGTTCCTCAGTCAGACCGCCGAGACCGTGGAGATATTTCTGCATCAGCACGAGGTCGGAAGTTCCTGCTTCGCCGTCATTGTCGATATCTCCTGCAACAGGTTCGGGAGGAAGAACAGCTTCTTCATTGGCAACAGCAATTACAGTATAGTTCACGCACATATAAGTCTGACCGTTGCCGCCGAGAGTGATTTTCTCGTCCTTCTTCACATCCTTCTTGTATACAGCAAATGTAACATCATTGTCGGAAGTGCAGAGGGTACGCATTTGCACGTAGTCACTGAGCCATTCGGGGACATTTTCCACACGGCTGTCAAGGCATACATAAAGGCTCATGTCCCTGCCTGCGGTGAATGTTGCCGCATCGCCTGAAACTCCCTTTGCATCGCATGACGGCATAAGAATCTCACCGCCTTCAAGAGTTGACTGCAATTCCGCAAACGTGAAGTCACGGTCGCCGAAGATCTTAGAGCCGACTGCCGCATTTTTTCCGATAGCCCAGTTGTCGGGGTTAGCGCCTGCGGAAACCTGAACATCCTTGAAAAGATCACCGCTGAGAGGGATTCTTTCCTCGCCGAATACGAAATTGTCCACATTCAGCAGATAGCCCTCGCCGCCTGTGAATTTGAGGTAAAGGTCGGAAGTTCCCGTAATAGCGGGGATATTACAGCTTATCTCCTGATAATCGCCGAAACCGCTCGTTCCGCTGAAATTTATCTTAGCCGCAGGAGAACCGCTCATAGTTCCCTTGTATATCTCGATAGTTGCAGGATTTCCAGAAACGGTCGCTCTGAAAGAATTCGCACCCTCACCGAATGAGACTTTTTTGTACATTGCCCAGTCTCCGTTTTCGATATAGCCGATATTGCCGATACCGCTTTTCTGTTCCTCAGCCATTATGCCCTCCTGAGATGAGAAGTTCTCGGCTTCGATAGTCTCAAATGCCGACTGTGCAGGAATTGTCGGGGCAGGAGTGTCGCTTTCGGGTGAACGTTTTACCACACCTGACGGGAAAGAGTCGATGGTGAGGTCGTTGATGTAGTATTCGATATTGGTATAGCCCTGACCGCAGTAATCATCATTTGTATCGGTCGGGTCGGACGGGTCAAGACCACGGGCAAGCTCCCAGTTATCATCCATGCCGTCATTGTCATTGTCGGTTATTTCCTTTTTGAGAACAGCCGACGGATATGTATAAGTCACACCGCACTTGATGTTGTACTTTGTAAGATTAGCCTCAGAGCCGTCAAAAGCGGCAGTACCGCTGCACTGACCCTTTCCGTTCTTTGTATCATCGGCACACAGCCTGTCAATGGCAGTACGCTTGTCGGGGGAGATTCCGTTTCCTGCGAAGCTGATAACGTGGTCATATGAAGCCGCCGCACTTTCGCAGGTCGTTGCAGTTGAAACGTTCTCGCCGTTTACATTGATAGGGAAAGCCGAAGCGCTGTACAGGTCGTTCTTTGAGATACCGATGCTGTCCTTGACAGTCACGCCGTCCCAGTTATTGTTGGTGATACCGTTGACAGAGCCGTCCTTGTTTATCATGCGGTTGCCTGCACAGTATACCTTGAAATTCTGCGGTTTTGTGGTGCTGTCAACATACATCCAGTGATAACCGCCTGTTGTGGAATTTCCTGCTTTGAGGGTATTGTTGACATAGTTCAGATGACCGATAGTGCCGTAAGCAGTCTGGTAGCCCCAGTCATAGATGATATTATTTGTGAAGTCGGCAACATACTGATCGGGGATCTTTCCACGGAAGTTACGTGAAACGTTGTGGATGATGAGGTTATGGTCAAAGGTCAGATCGCCTTTGCCGAGCATGATGCCGAAGCCGTGCAGTCCCTTTTTATGTCCGCCCCACGAATCAGCAGGGCCGAGGACGGAATACTGAACGGTATAATTTGTATTATTGGAGTAAAGTCCCCATTGCTCATCGGTAGTCCAGCCCATAGAGCAGTGGTCGATGATGGAGTTAGAGCCTTTAGCGCCGCCCCATGCGTCATTTCCCGAAGAAGTAGCGGCATAAGGCCCCGGACGGGAACTGATGTATCGGCAGATGATATTATCGCCCGACATACCCATCTTGTAATTTTTCAGCGTGATGCCCGAACCGCCGGGGGCAGTCTGACCGGCAATGGTGATATTGCCTGAACAGAGGATGTTGCCTTTCAGCTCGATAGTACCGCTTACATCGAAAACGACGATACGGTTTGGTTTGCTGACTGCATCACGGAAAGAGCCTTCACCGCTGTCATTGAGATTTGTAACATGAACGACTTCACCGCCACGGCCGCCCGTAGCGTATTTACCGCCTCCCACCGCACCGGGGAAAGCTATGACACCTGCGGCATGAGCGCCTGACAGATCGGTTTGCGGAAAAGCTCCTGCCGCCGAGCAGACAGTGAGAATACCTGCCGCAAGTACAGCGGCTTTTCTGTGTTTTCCTGACATTTAATATCCCTCCTGATAAAAGTTACGGCCGAATTCCGTTCCTATATTATCCTATTATACATTATACACCAAAAATATTATGAATACAATGCAATATCTTACTATTTTAATGACAAATCGTGCTTTTTTAGCTGTTAGCCGTTCTCCCTTTCCCTCTTTGTTTGGTTATCCGAGGACGGCCAAAGGCCGCCCCTACAATGTTCTATCCGCATTTGTTCGGTTATCCGATGTTTGCAATCAAATTAAAGGGTGAAAGAGGGAAAGGGGGAAAGGGAGAATGTTTTTTCTTTAGTAGGGGACGGCGTCCCGACGTCCCATTGTTGCGTTTCATGTTATCTATGGCGGGCGGAGGCTCTCCGCCGGCTTGACATTTTCAACAAAAAGGTGTATAATTCAATTGTAGATTCTGTTGGATTTCGGAGGTGCTTTATGACTGAATATTTGACAAATTATATGAATACCGTTACGGAAAAACTTGCGAAATGCTCCGATAAGGACGAACTGGAGGACATTCTCGCCGAACATATGGACAAGATAGCTTTCATGCAGCATGAGCGTATCGTTCATTTTCTGGTTACGTTCATGTTCGCAGTCATACTCTGCATATTCGTCGCTGTCATGCTGTTCATGAGCGGTTCGGGAAATCTTGCGTCCATCGGTGTTATGGCGCTTGTGGTCATTATCCTCGTGCTGGAGGGATTCTATATCAAGCATTACTACTTCCTCGAAAATACCGTACAGAAAATGTACAGGATCTATGATGAAATGCTCGCAAAGCGCAGAGCGATGGCAGGTGAAAGCAAATGAAGAAAAAAGAGATCGCCGAACTTGCCGTGAAGGAACTGGAAAAACTCTACCCCGATGCTTCATGTACTCTCGACTACGAAAAGCCATATGAGCTGATGTTTGCGGCAAGACTTGCGGCACAGTGTACAGATGCGAGGGTAAATATCGTAACAAAGACGCTTTTCAAGAAATATCCCACATTACAGGCGTTTGCGGATGCCGACCTTGAAGAACTCGAACAGGATGTGAAGCCCTGCGGATTCTATCACACAAAGGCGAAAAGCCTCAAGGAAATGGCAGGTCAGCTTATAAAAGATTTCGGCGGTGAAGTCCCCGACACTATGGAAAAACTCCTCACACTGTCGGGTATCGGCAGAAAGACCGCAAATCTCATGCTCGGTGACGTTTTCGGCAAGCCTGCGATGGTCACCGATACCCACTGCATACGCATTACAGGCAGACTCGGACTTACCAAAAATAAAGAGCCTGCCAAAGTGGAAAAAGACCTCGTGAAGCTGATACCGCCCGAAGTTTCCTCGGATTTCTGCCACCGCACCGTTGAGTTCGGCCGTGACATATGCAAGGCAAGAAGCCCGAAATGCGGAGAATGTCCGCTCAGTTATTTTTGCAGAGAGTATAATGAAAGATCTTCCAAAGAGGTAAAAAACAATGCATGACGGTATTTTTCAGACTGAAACAAAACCTTTCGTCATCGGCAGGGATACTCGCATCAATGACCTTGCAGACATTCCGTACATGACCGATGAGATCGTTGTGCATGAAGATGATCCCGATTATTCAGTATATGACGGCGCTCTATACAGCAAAGATCACAGCAGGTTCATTTACTGTCCGAGAAAAAAGAAGAAGATCACGTTTCATCCCAACACTAAGATCATCGGAAGCTATTCGTTCGGACAGCTTTATGTCGGCGGTGCTGAGCTTACTGAGGTCATTCTCCCCGATGGTGTTGAAGTGATCGAGGACTATGCTTTCTATATGCACCAGAATCTCCACAAGCTGTACGTTCCCAAAACAGTGAAGTCCATCGGCATAAATGCTTTCACGGGCTGTATATGGATACGGGAAATGTCTGTTCTCGGAGTTGTCCTTGACTACCGTGAAACATTTGACAATATATCCGAAATAATGCAGATGATAACCCAGAGGGATTACGATGTCAAGCTGCACGGCTGCTACAAGAATCACATCGCTGTGCTGATGATGTTAAGCGGTCTGGATGGTGCATATGAGTATGTCTCAAAAAATATCCTGAGAATATTCAAGTCCCTGATGACATACAACAGGCAGGACGATATTGATGCTGTCCTTTCGGGATACGATGTGGTAAATGCCAGGAATATCGGCAAACTTATCACCTACGCACAGGACAAAGGCTATCCCGTTGTGCTGAAAAAGCTTGAGGATCACAAGAAAAATAAATTAAAAATATAAGGAGAAACAGGATATGTTATTTGATTTCAGACTTGATACCCCTGCGGAGGGGCTTGTAGATATTACAAACGAAGTAAGCGAAGCCGTTAAGGAAAGCGGAGTTTATGAGGGAATATGCGTTATTTACTGCCCTCATACCACTGCCGCCATAACTATAAACGAAAATGCCGACCCTGATGTGAAAACAGATTTCGTCATGGGCATGGGCAAGAGTTTCCCCGATTTAGCGCAGTTCAGACACGCTGAGGGCAATTCCGACGCTCATATCAAATCATCCACCGTCGGTGCGAGCGAAACTGTCATAATCAGCAAGGGAAAGCTCCTTCTCGGTACATGGCAGGATATCTATTTCTGCGAGTTTGACGGGCCGAGAACAAGAAAATTCTATGTCAAGATAATGGGGGACTAAGCTATGGATAATGTTCAGCAGCTTGCGGATATCGTTAAAAATTCACAGAGAATAGTTTTTTTCGGCGGCGCAGGTGTATCCACAGAAAGCGGCATCCCCGATTTCAGAAGCGTTGATGGACTGTATAATCAGCAGTGGGACTATCCTCCCGAAACTATCCTCAGTCATACCTTTTTCATGGACAAGACCGAGGAATTCTACCGCTTTTACAGGGCGAAGATGATATGCAGGGGCGCAAAGCCCAATGCCGCTCATCTGAAACTTGCCGAGCTTGAAAAGCAGGGAAAGCTGACTGCCGTTGTGACCCAGAATATCGACGGTCTCCATCAGGCGGCAGGCAGTAAGAATGTTTATGAGCTTCACGGAAGCGTCCTCAGAAATTACTGCATGAAGTGTCACAAATTCTTCGATGCTGACTATATCGCCGACTCAGAGGGAGTTCCTCATTGTGACTGCGGAGGCATAATAAAGCCCGATGTGGTACTCTATGAGGAGGGACTTGACAATGATGTGGTAAACGGCGCTGTAAAGGCAATATCCGAGGCTGATACTCTCATTATCGGCGGAACTTCTCTCAACGTCTATCCTGCCGCAGGACTTATACGCTATTTCCGTGGCAGCAACCTTGTAATTATCAATATGTCGCCAACTCAGATGGATAAAAATGCCGACCTGCTCATCTGCGATAAGATAGGCAGTGTGTTCTCGAAAATATGAGGTGAACCATGAAAAGGATAATTCTTATCGGAGCGGCAATGCTCCTGAGCCTTTCCTCATGCTCCAATCCTTTTGCAAAAAAGGCGATAGACGGAACTGAGGTAGTCAACGAAACTCCCGATGTGCCGAAGAATCCCGACCCGTATGAACCGACCACCGATCCGCCTGCAACTCCCTTGTACGGCGAGGGTGACCGCATAATCTGCAAGATAAGGCACTACAACGTTGAGTCGAATGAGAAGTCTGTTCTGGTGTTCTATGCAGATGGCAGGGTGCAGAGCGGAAAGTATATCCAGAATGAGGGCATCATCGGTGCTGACAATATCCTGAGAAAGAGCGACGGAACGGAGATAAAGGACTTTACGCTCATGGACGATAAATGGATGGATTCCGTACTTTCTTCCGATGCCGAGGATGATTTTGTTCTGTTCGGTGAGACGAATGATATATGTCAGGCAGAGGAGGTATTCCGTGACGAGATGAAAGCGCTTGCGGACAAGGTTTCACCCGACAAGGGCTGTACGGGAACTATCGACGGCGATGATGCGGTATCAGACTACTACTATGCGGACGTATGCGCTAAAGACGGCGACGAATGGGTGCGAGTTCCTGCAATGGTGCAGATAGGAAAAGACAAGCTGATGACCACCGACAAGAATGCCGCCGCCATCGTTGAAAATGCCCTTAACTCCCAAGCCTACAAGGAATGGAGCATGGTGAACTGAGAATTCAGGACAGGCAATGACCGCCCCTACAATGTTCTATCCGCATTTATTCGGTTATCTGAGGACGGCCAAAGGCCGTCCCTACAATGTGCTATCTGATTTTCAGGAACATATATAATTAAAATAAAAAAATATTTCTTTCCATATTGACAAATTGATTTGACCGTGATAAAATAAGCACAATGAAACCGGTGAAGCGGAGATAAAGCTGATGATGCTTCCACAGAGAGCCTGCGGTGATGAGAGTCAGGTGAAAAACAAGTCAGCAAATGGACCGCCGAGGGTGCAGTCAAACGTGGGTGCGTGAGTGAGAGTTCCGAGGGCTATGGTCTGAGGGACGGAGTTCTGAGGACGGCTGAGCGTGTGTTATTTGTTCAGTCATCTGTGCGATTTCCTGCGGAGTATTCTGCAACGTAGAGATGTGCGTTAAACGTCAGGAATATGTTAGTATTCTGCAAAGTGCATGGCTAAGTATGCCATGAATCAAGGTGGTACCACGGATATGTATATTCGTCCTTGACAGACTGAGAATGTCTGTCAGGGACTTTTTTATTTTAATAGGAATTCGAAATTCATAATTCGGAATCATTGTGTCAGCTTCGCTGACTGAACTTGATTTTATAATCCGTCCCTGTCAGGGGACACCGCAATTACGCATTACGAATTACGCATTACGAATTATCAAAGCGGAGGTGCTTTATGAATTTTTTACCCGAATATGACAAGGTGAGGGAAATCGCAGACAGCGGAAAATACGACATTCTTCCCGTTAGCTGTGAGATACTTTCAGATATCTGTACTCCCATCGAAGCCATGAAAATTCTCAGAAATGTGTCAACTCACTGCTATATGCTGGAGTCTGCTGTCCACAACGAAAAATGGGGACGCTACACATTCATAGGCTTTGACCCGAAGATACAGCTTACAGCCGCAGGAAATGAACTCATCATCGGTGACGTAACTATTCAGACAGATGACCCGTCAATTCAGATACGACAGATACTTTCCAATTACAAAAGCCCGAAATTCAGCTATCTTCCTCCGTTTACAGGCGGATTCGTCGGATATTTCTCCTATGATTTTCTTGCATACTCCGAGAAAACTCTCCGCATTGATGTTGATGATACCGAGGAATTCAAGGATGTTGACCTTATGCTTTTCGACAAGGTTATCGCATTCGACAACGTGAGACAAAAGCTGATACTCATTGCAAACATGAAGCTGGATGATACGGAAACAGGCTATAACAAGGCAAAGCTGGAGCTTTCACGCATAGCTGATCTGCTGAGGAACGGAGAGCGTGACCATGACAGCAGCGGACATCTCACAACTGAGGTAACACCGCTTTTCAGCAAGGATGAGTACTGCGCTATGGTCGAGAAAGCAAAGCACCACATCCATGAGGGCGATATCTTCCAGATAGTCCTCTCAAACCGCCTGAGCGCAGGATTTGAGGGAAGTCTCCTTGATACCTACCGTGTGCTGAGAACTATCAACCCATCACCGTATATGTTCTATTTTTCGGGAACTGACGTTGAGATAGCAGGTGCATCTCCTGAGACACTTGTGAAGCTGGAGGACGGTATTCTCCATACATTTCCCCTTGCAGGAACTCGTCCACGTGGCAAGACCGAGAAAGAGGACAAGGAGCTTGAAGCAGGACTTCTCGCCGATGAGAAAGAGCTTGCGGAACATAATATGCTCGTTGATCTGGGACGAAACGACCTCGGCAAGATAAGCAAATTCGGCACAGTTGAAGTTGAGAAGCTCCACAGCATCGAGCGCTATTCCCATGTAATGCATATCGGTTCGACAGTCCGTGGAGAGATACGTGATGAGTTCGACGGACTTGACACAGTGAGCGCAGTTCTTCCGGCGGGTACACTTTCGGGCGCACCGAAGATAAGAGCCTGCCAGCTTATAGCAGAGCTGGAAAACAACAAGCGAGGAATTTATGGCGGCGCTATCGGATACATCGACTTTACGGGAAATCTTGACACCTGCATAGCCATCCGTATCGCATACAAGAAAAACGGCAAGGTATTCGTCAGAAGCGGCGCAGGCATCGTAGCTGATTCAGTTCCCGAAAAGGAGCATCAGGAGTGCCTGAACAAAGCGGCGGCAGTTATAAATGCCCTGAAACTTGCAGAGGAGGCGGACGCATGATACTTCTCATAGATAATTACGACAGCTTTTCATACAACCTTTACCAGATGATAGGGGCTATTGAGCCGAACATCAAGGTGATTCGCAATGATGAAATGACTATTAAGCAGATAGAAAAACTAAGACCTGACCGCATTATTTTATCTCCAGGCCCAGGCAGACCTGAGGACGCAGGAATAATTATAGAAGCGGCAAAGACGGTGTGTCAGAAGATACCAACACTTGGTGTTTGTCTCGGACATCAGGCAATATGTGCGGCATACGGCGCAACGGTCACATACGCAAAGAAGCTGATGCACGGCAAGCAGTCGGTGATAAAGTTCATGAATGACAGTCCAATATTCAAGGGCATAGACGAGGGCGCACCTGTTGCCAGATATCATTCACTTGCGGCAGACGCATCAACTATCCCCGATTGCTTCGAGGTAACGGCGGTAGCGGACGACGGTGAGATAATGGCGGTACAGCATAAGAAATACCCCATCTACGGAGTGCAGTTCCATCCCGAATCCATCATGACCCCCGACGGACACATAATGCTCCGCAACTTCATTACTACGTTATGAAGTTCAGAAATCAGAAAGCAGAAAGCAGAAAGCAGAAATCAGTAGGGAACGCCGCCCTCGGCGTTCCACGGTGAACCTATGATATTTGCCGTTCATGATAATGACGTTGAATCTGAGCGAGTTCAGAAATCAGAAAGCAGAATTGTAGCCCACACCATAGGTAACGTTAACCAATTTGTAGGGACGGCCATTGGCCGTCCTCAGGAATACAACCAAATGTGATGAACCGATTGTAGGGAACGGCGCCCTCGCCGTTCCACACCCAAATGTAACATAAACCAATGTGTAGGGGCTGGCGTCCCCGACAGCCCACACCATAGGCAACGTTAACCAATTTGTAGGGACGGCCATTGGCCGTCCTCAGGAATACAATCCAATGTTCTATCCGTATTTGTTCGGTTATCCGAGGACGGCCAAAGGCCGCCCCTACAATATTTATTATGTTTGTTCGGTTTATTGGCGGACGGCCAATGGCCGTCCCTACAAATTATCTGTTCCGACAGGGACACCGTAATTCTGAATTCCGCATTCCGAATTCCGAATTAAATTACAGGAGGAATAAAAATGATAAAGGAAGCAATAGAAAAGATCGTAAACAAGGAAGACCTCACATACGATGAGGCATACACAGTCATTTCGGAGATAATGTCGGGACAGACCACACCTACACAGAATGCGGCATTTCTGGCGGCTCTCTCCACAAAAAGCACCAAAGCCGAGACTATCGACGAGATAACAGGATGTGCCGCCGCTATGCGTGATGCGGCTACTAAAGTCGAGCATGATATGAAAGTTCTGGAGATAGTCGGCACAGGCGGAGACAACGCTCACAGCTTCAATATTTCAACTACTTCCGCATTCAGCATTGCAGCCGCAGGTATCAAAGTCGCTAAGCATGGCAACCGTGCCGCATCTTCACTCAGCGGTACAGCTGACTGTCTGGAAGCCCTCGGCGCTAATATCAGCCTTGAACCCGAAAAATGCGTGGAACTGCTGAAAAATGTGGGATTCTGTTTCTTCTTCGCTCAGAAATATCACACATCCATGAAGTATGTCGGCCCTATCAGAAAAGAACTTGGATTCCGTACCGTGTTCAACATCCTCGGTCCTCTTACCAATCCTGCAAGCCCTCAGATGCACCTGCTCGGTGTCTATGACAGAGTTCTCCTTGAACCCGTGGCTGAGGTTCTCATGAAGCTGGGTTCTGAGCGTGGAATGGTAGTTTTCGGCACTGACAAGCTGGATGAGATATCCACAAGCGCCCCAACTGCTGTATGCGAATACAAGGACGGCTGGATGAAGACCTATACCATCACTCCCGAACAGTTCGGTTTCGAGAGATGCACTAAGGATGACCTTATCGGCGGCACACCGCAGGAAAATGCAGATATCACAAGAGGTATCCTCAGCGGTGACATAAAGGGACACAAGAGAAATGCTGTCCTCATGAATGCAGGTGCGGCAATATACATCGGCGGAAAGGCTGAGACAATGGCAGACGGAATCGCTCTCGCCGCTGAACTCATCGACAACGGCAAGGCTCTTGAAACCCTCGATAAATTTGTTCAGTCAAGCCGCTGAGCGAGCGACGGCGCAACCACGTGCGGAGAGCCTCCGCTGGCAACCACGATTCGCTCGTAAACTCGCTTACTCTGTACGTTTATCATAATCTGCTTTCGCTCGTCGGCACTTCTTGTTGTGTATGGGCAAACGTACAATTTGTAGGGGCGGCCTTTGGCCGTCCTCGGATAACCGAACAAATGCGGACAGAACATTGTAGGGGCGGCCTTTGGCCGTCCTCCAATAAACCAATGATGTCCGCTGTTCACCCTATAAGTACATGAGCAGTGAGCAGTGAATTGAATGTAAATATATATTTTTATTTAACAAATCAAATCCATCCAGACCTGATTATTGAATAAATTATAATTTCGTTGTCCTTGTCGGGACAGATTAATTGTAGGGGCTGGCGTCCCCGACAGCCCACACCATAGGTAACGTTAACCAATTTGTAGGGACGGCCATTGGCCGTCCTCAGGAATACAACCAAATGTGATGAACCAATGTGTAGGGAATGGCGTCCTCGCCGTTCCACACCCAAATGTAACATAAACATCTACAATGGAACGCCGGGTGATTCCCCACAGTGTGGGGAAATGTCACGCAGTGACAAAGGGGCTGGGCACGTGTCAAGTGCGGCGTTCCCTACAAGAAGAAAAACGAAAGGACGGCCAAAGGCCGCCCCTACAATGGGTTTATTATGTTTGTTCGGTTTATTGGCGGACGGCCAATGGCCGTCCCTACAATGTTCTATCCGCATTTGCTGGGTTATCCGAGGATGCCAGCCCCTACAAATTCAAAGCACTGCTGACTGCTCATGGTGTTAAGGGTGAGCAGTCAGCACCACGGAAATAAATATTAAATTGAAAGGAACACAACCATGACCATTCTTGACAAACTTGCCGACCATGCAAGAGAACGTGTGGCGGAGGCTGAGAAAATACATCCCCTTGATGAGATAAAGGCTAAGGCGCTGGCATTGCCGAAAGGGGAGTTTGAATTTGAAAAGGCTCTCCGCAAGGATGATATCGCTTTCATCTGCGAGTGCAAAAAGGCTTCGCCGTCAAAAGGCATTATCGCTGAGGATTTCCCTTATCTGCAAATTGCACAGGAATATGAAAAGGCAGGTGCGGACTGCATTTCCGTCCTTACTGAGCCGAAGTGGTTTCTGGGAAGCAGTGACTACCTCCGTGAGATAGCCGAAAAGGTAAGTATCCCATGTATCCGCAAGGATTTCACCGTTGACAGCTATATGATATATGAAGCAAAGATACTGGGCGCAAAGGCGGTACTGCTCATATGCTCCATCCTCACAGAAGCGCAGATAAAGGAATATATCGCCATCTGCGACGAACTTGGAATGTCCGCACTGGTTGAAGCCCATGACGAAAAAGAGGTAGCTATGGCAGTCAGATGCGGTGCAAGGCTCATCGGCGTGAACAACCGCAACCTGAAGGATTTCACCGTTGATACATCCAACAGCAGACGCATGAGAGAGTTTGTCCCCGATGATATCATATTCGTTTCCGAGAGCGGTGTGAAAAATGCCGAGGATATCGCTCTGCTCCGCAAGTCGGGAACAAACGCTGTCCTCATCGGCGAGACTCTCATGAAAGCCGAAGATAAGACGGAGAAGCTAAAGGAGTTAAAGGGCTGATATGAGAACACTGATAAAAATGTGCGGTATGCGTACATTGGATGAGATGGTCTGGATATGGCGGATAATGCCCGAATATGTGGGATTCGTCTTTGCTGAAAAAAGTAAAAGATACATCTCTCCCCAACAGGCTCGCATACTCTCAGACGGACTTGACGAGAAGATAACTCCCGTAGGTGTATTTGTGAACAGTTCTTTTGACGAGATAACGGACATCTACAAGGCAGGCACGATAAAAATTGCTCAGCTCCACGGCAATGAACCCGATGAACTTATACTCCGATTGCAGGACGCAGGCATAAACGTGATACGTGCCTTTCAGGTGAAGTCTGAGGCTGACATCGAAAAAGCTGAAAACTCTCCTGCCGATCTCGTTCTTCTTGATTCGGGAAAGGGAAGCGGTGAGACTTTCGACTGGTCGCTGATAAAGCAGATGAGCCGTCCCTATTTCCTCGCAGGAGGACTTGACCCCAAAAACGTCAGACAAGCCATCGAACAGCTTCACCCATTTGCCGTTGACGTAAGCTCAGGCATTGAGACTGACGGTGTGAAGGATCGCAACAAGATGATGGAATTTGCCTACGCTGTAAGAAGCAATCAGAAAGCAGAAAGCAGAAAGTAGAAATCAGGATTGTAGGGGCTGGCGTCCCCGACAGCCCACCCATATGTAACATAAACCAATGTGTAGGGGCGGCCTTTGGCCGTCCTCAGGAATACACCCATATGTAACATAAACCAATATGTAGGGAACGCCGTTCCCTACAAGAAGAAAAACGAAAGGATAATAAATCATGTCAGAAAAAAAAGGACGCTTCGGAGTTCACGGCGGACAGTATATCCCCGAAACTCTCATGAATGCAATTATTGAGCTTGAAGAAGCCTATGAACACTATAAGAACGATCCCGAATTCAACAGGGAGCTGACCGCTCTGCTCAACGATTACGCAGGCAGGCCGTCACTTCTCTATCGTGCAGACAAAATGACTGCCGATCTGGGCGGTGCTAAAATTTATCTCAAGCGTGAAGATCTCAACCATACAGGCTCACACAAGATAAACAACGTCCTCGGTCAGGCTCTCCTTGCCAAGAAAATGGGCAAGACCCGTCTTATCGCTGAAACAGGTGCAGGTCAGCACGGTGTTGCTACTGCTACCGCCGCCGCTCTCATGGGTATGGAGTGTGTTGTTTTCATGGGCGAGGAGGACACAAAGCGTCAGGCTCTCAACGTGTACAGAATGAGACTTCTCGGTGCTGAGGTCATCCCTGTTACTACGGGTACAGCTACTCTTAAAGATGCCGTTTCAGAGGCTATGAGAGAGTGGACAAAGCGTATTTCCGATACTCATTACTGTCTCGGCTCGGTCATGGGCCCTCATCCGTTCCCCACTATCGTCCGTGATTTTCAGGCTGTTATCTCCCGTGAGTCACGTGCCCAGATACTTGAAGCAGAGGGCAGACTTCCTGATGCTGTTATTGCTTGCGTAGGCGGCGGTTCAAATGCTATCGGCAGTTTCTATCACTACATTCCCGACGAGGGTGTGCGCCTTATCGGCTGCGAAGCCGCAGGCAGAGGTATAGACACTTTCGAGACAGCCGCAACTGTAAACATGGGACGCATCGGCATTTTCCACGGTATGAAGTCATATTTCTGTCAGGATGAATACGGTCAGATCGCTCCTGTTTATTCCATCTCAGCAGGACTTGACTACCCCGGTGTAGGTCCTGAACACGCTCATCTCCACGATATCGGCAGGGCTGAATATGTGCCTGTTACCGATGATGAAGCTGTAAACGCTTTCGAGTACCTTTCACGCACCGATGGAATAATCCCTGCCATCGAGTCCGCACACGCTGTTGCTTATGCAATGAAGCTCGCACCGACTATGGACAAGGACAAGATAATCATTATCACTATCTCAGGCAGAGGCGACAAGGACTGCGCCGCAATAGCAAGATACAGAGGAGAGGATATCAATGAGTAATATCAGATCAGCATTCACAAACGGCAAGGCATTCATTCCGTTCATCACCTGCGGTGACCCTGACCTTGAAACAACTGCAAAGGCAGTACGTGCCGCCGCTGAAAACGGTGCAGACCTCATCGAACTGGGAATACCTTTCTCAGACCCGACAGCAGAAGGCCCTGTTATTCAGGGAGCAAACATCCGTGCCCTTGCAGGGGGAGTTACTACCGATAAAATATTCGATTTCGTCAAGGAGCTTCGCAGAGATGTGAAGATACCGATGGTGTTCATGACCTATGCAAATGTTGTTTTCTCCTACGATGCCGAGAGATTCATGGCAAGATGCTGTGAATCGGGCATTGACGGAATAATCCTCCCCGACCTTCCGTTCGAGGAAAAGGATGAATTCTCGGCTGTTGCAAAACAGTACGGAGTTGACCTTATCTCGCTGATAGCGCCCACATCCGAGAACCGCATAGCCATGATAGCAAAGGAAGCCGAGGGCTTTATCTATGTTGTATCCAGCCTCGGAGTAACAGGAGAGAGAACCGAGATAACCACAAATATAGGCGATATCGTCAAGGTGATACGTGAGAATACGGACGTTCCCTGTGCAGTCGGATTCGGCATATCAAAGCCCGAACAGGCTCAGAAAATGGCGGCTCTTTCCGATGGCGCTATCGTAGGCTCGGCTATCATCAAGCTCCTTGAAAAATACGGCAAGGACGCTCCCGACCACATCGGCGCATACGTTCGTGAGATGAAAAATGCTGTTATGAAGTAAGCAGAAATCAGAAATCAGAAATTAGAAATCAGAAATCAGAAATTAGAAATTAGAAATTAGTAGGGGCGGATATTATCCGCCCCCAGCTTGTCAAAAAAGTCATATATTATCGTAAAATATTGGGCTGTCGAAGACGCCAGTCCCTACAATTTGGTTATTTTTCGTGAACGTCTTTGTAGGGGACGGCGTCCTCGACGTCCCCAAATTAGTTTTTCGACAGACTGAGTAGGGGCGGATATTATCCGCCCCTCCTTCATTCAATTGCTCTTTTTTTCAACATCAAAACGAATTTCATTGCCGTTGCTGACAGCGGTTATCCTGCCGTTGTAGCAGGTCGAATAGGTGGGTATCTTTCTGTCACTGAGACTGTCCTGCACCTGTGATGAAAATTCCGACTGCGAAGTGCAGACAACTGCACATTTAGGCGAGACAGCGCTGAGAAAATCCTCGAAATTTTTCAGCTTTCTGCCATGATACGGAACTTTCAGCATAGTGCATTTTCCCACATCCATTATCTCATCAAGGCGCTGTTCCATTGCATCACCTGTGAAAAGCAGGACATTATTGCCGTGTGTGACTTTGGTAACAAGGGAGAAGTCATTGTCGTTGTCATCTCCGTAGAAATCCTTTTTCGGCGCAAGGACGGTATAATCCGCATCATCCAGCTTAAAACTGATATCCGAAGTCAGAAGCTGAGGAGTGATATTCTTTGCATCGAGAGCCTTGCGGTATTTGTCCATTTCCTCACTCTGCTCATCGTAATTCGGAGCAAGGATATTTTTCACATCCAGCTTGTTAATGACCTTAGCCGCACCGCCTACGTGGTCTTTGTCATAGTGGGTGATTATCAGGTAATCGACCGCAGAAACGTCATTTTCCTCCAGATAGCTGACAATTTCCTTGCCGTCGCCCTTTTCGCCGCAGTCAATGACAACTGTTGAATTCTCCGAGCGGAGGACAATGCTGTCAGCCTTACCCACATCGAAGAAAGTTATCTCCAGTTCTCCCACATTCAAAGGAACGGCTTTTTCGTCTGTGCAAGCGGTATTTGTAACGGTCATAGTCAGTGCCGCCGCAATCATGGCGGTCAATTTTTTCAGTTTGAACATACGCTTCACCTCTGGTTCGGATTATATTTTCTCATTATATATTATATATCCCGAACCTTGAAATAATCTTAAAGCATTTGCACACGGTGACAGCATTTACTTTTTTGTGGTAAGACATAGTTATTGAGAAACGTCCGTAAAGCATCGCTGCGCTTGCTTTACTGCTTTGTCAGGGGGACGCTGTCTCCTAACAGGAGCCCGTCCCCTCTGTCAGCTATGCTGACATCTCCCCACACTGTGGGGAGTCACCCTCATTCACCCCCTGCAAGGGAGATAACATCTCCCAACGGGAGCCCGTCCCCTCTGTCAGCTACGCTGACATCTCCCCACACTGTGGGGAGTCACCCTTGACCCCAGAACGTGCGCCTGCGGCGCTTTTTTATATTTTTTAAAATTAAATGCTGTTGCCGTGAAGCATTTGCAAGGACGGCAAATAATTAAAACAAAAAATTTTTTTATATTCTGAGAGTTTTCCTGAAATAAAAGCGTCTAATATATGGAACCGATACAAGTGTTTCTCAACTATGAAATATTGATTATTAATTGTTTGACTATTGTAAATATTTGTGATATAATTACATATGTAAATCCAATTGCAATAATAAATGCGGAAAGGAACAGATATGAAAAAGATAATTATTATCGGTGCAGGCCCCGCAGGTCTTACCGCTGCATATGAACTTTTACGAGATAACAACGGAGAATATGACGTAACTGTACTTGAAGAAACAGACGCTATCGGCGGTATCTCCAAGACCGTAAACTATAAGGGCAACCGTATGGATATGGGCGGCCATCGCTTCTTCTCTAAAATTCCCGAAGTTAACAAGTGGTGGAACGAAATGCTCCCTATGCAGGGCGTTCCCTCTAAGGATGACAAATACCTGAAACGATCAGTCTCTACTGTTGACGGCGGCCCCGACCCGAAAAAGACCGACCGTGTTATGCTCAGCAGACACAGAGTTTCACGTATCCTTTTCAATGATAAATTCTATGATTACCCCGTTTCGCTGAAACCCGAAACTATCAGGAATTTCGGATTTCTCACCACCATCAGAGTTGGCCTCAGCTATCTTGCGGCTGTTGTCAGAAAGCGCCCTGAGACTAATCTGGAAAATTTCTACATCAACTGCTTCGGCAAGGAGCTTTATTCCATGTTCTTCGAGTATTACACCGAAAACCTCTGGGGCAGACATCCGAGCGAGATAGATGCTTCATGGGGCGCTCAGCGTACTAAGGGACTTTCCATCGTCGGCATCATCAAGGATTTCTTCGGCAAGGTGTTCCATGTAAAAGACAGAAAGGTCAATACTTCACTTATCGAGGAATTCAAATACCCTAAGCTCGGCCCCGGTCAGCTCTGGGAAGTTACTGCCGATGAAGTTAAGAAGCTGGGCGGTAAGATAATCATGAACGCTAAGGTGACTAAACTCCACAAATCCTCAGATAATACTCTCACAGGCATATCATATGTCAAGGATGACTGCGAGTATATCCTCAACGGCGACGCTGTCATTTCTTCAATGCCTGTGAAAGACCTTGTTGCAGGTATGAACGATGTTCCCGAAGAACCTGCAAGGATCGCCGCAGGTCTGCCTTACCGTGACTACATGACCCTCGGTGTTCTCGTCTCCAAGCTGAATCTGAAAAATAAGACCGCTATGCGTACCGTCGGAAACATTGTTCCTGACTGCTGGGTATACGTTCAGGACAGACGAGTTAAAATGGGACGTTTTCAGGTGTACAACAACTGGTCTCCTTACATGGTAAAGGATCTGGGTCATACTGTATGGCTGGGTCTTGAATATTTCGTTACCGAAGGCGACAAGTTCTGGAATATGACCGAAAGTCAGTTCTCTCGCTTCTGTGTCAGAGAAATGCTCAAGCTGGGTCTTATCACAAGCGAGGAACAGGTTCTCGACACCCATATGGAAAAGGTCAAGAAAGCCTATCCTGCGTACTTTGACACTTACGAGGAAATGGATACCCTTATCGACTACCTCAACACTATCCCGAATCTCTACTGCGTAGGCCGAAACGGTCAGCACCGCTACAATAACATCGATCACTCTATGGTCACTTCCTTTGAAGCTGTAAAGGCTATCAGAAACGGCAGTTCAGACAGGTCTGCCATCTGGAACGTCAATACCGAAAAGGAATATCACGAGGAGAAGAAGTAATGGACGAGATAATCGGGATCATCCGAAACAGACAGTTCAAGAAGCTGTTTGTGGGCGATACTGACAATACGCTGATACAGTTTTTCAGGTATATCTTCGTCGGCGGATTTGCATTCGTGGTGGATTTCGCCGTGTCCTTCATCCTGTTCAGATTCGTGTTCGGCGGTCAGAAAGAATTCGGATGGATAGCCAATTCACTGTCATTCATCGCAGGTCTTGCCGTAAACTATCTCATAAGCACTTTCTGGATATTCAAGGATTCAAAGATAGGCAATAAACTGGTGGAATTCCTCAGCTTTGCCGCAATCGGTCTGGTGGGTCTGCTTATTACGGTAGGTATCACCAAGCTGTTTGAGATATGGATAGGCGATAAGACAAGCTGGTTTCAGGTGCTTGCAAAGCTGACAGCTACGGCAGTATCGTTTCTGTGGAATTTCTTCGCAAGAAAAGTTCTGCTTTATACAAAAAAATAAATAATAAATAATAAAAAATAAAAAAGCGCCGCAGGCGCACGTTCTGGGGTCAAGGGGGATGTTATCTCCCTTGCAGGGGGTGAATGAGGGGGACAGAGTCCCCCTGACAAAGCAGTAAAGCAAGCAAAGCGATGCTTTACGGACGGTTCATAAGAACTATGCCTTAGCACAAAAAAAGTAAATTCTATTGCCATGATAAAAGCGGCGAAGCTGTACCCCGAAAACAGTATTGCTTCGCCGTTTATATCATTTTACAGGATGTGATGATAATGGAAAATAACGAGAATAACGAAAACAACGTTGCAGAACCTCAGCCTGCACCGACACCGCCTACGCCGCCAAAACCGAAATTAGCTTTCAAACGGCGGAAAGACGGAAGTATAAGGGCGCTGGTCTTTAAAGCCGATACCGAATCACCGAAGATAGTTTCTGTTCAGAAAGTCGGGAATATCGCTCTTACCTTTCTCTCGGCGCTCGTATTCATAGTCACCGTGATCGCAACACTTTACTATGTGATAGTCCTGTCAAGGGCGGAATTCCATGCAGACTGCACCGACACGATCATGTGGGCAAATGCTTCATACGAATCGGGAAAGGTCTATGACCCCAACTTCAAATATGCCTGCTTCCTGCCGTTCGGAACGAATCTCATAATGTACCCGTTACTGCACTTTTTCGGGCTTTCGCTGACTACGCATCTTCTGGGAATGACGGGATTTTTCGTTATCATAACCTCCTGCCTGTTCCTGATGCAGATGGTGACAGGTTCGGATATAAAGGGCGCTTGTCTGGGAACTTCCGCATTCCTTGCCATTACTCTCTCATCAAGAAAGCTGAGGGAGATATTCTGGGGGCATACCATCTACTATACTCTCGGAATACTGTTCCTGATCGTTGCGGTCATGCTTTATTTCAGGCTGAAAAAGCTGTCGGAAATAAAGATACAGCTTAAAGAACAGGGGAAACATTCCTCTCTGCTGACATTCAGACTGACAGCATATGTGTGCGTGTTCGGACTTTTCATCATGCTTGCGTCAACGGATGGCATATCTGCACTTTCCATCTTCCTGCTTCCGTTCATTGCGGCAGTTGCGGCTGAATATTTCGTTGACAGGGATAACCGAATCGTAAGCATAAAAAGCTGTAAAAAGCTGATACAGGTTCTTATCATGGCGATAATGGCTGTTCTGGGTATCCTCCTCAACAATGTCTGGGTGGGTGATCTCTATGCAGGCTATCAGGAGGCAAACTCCGAATATTCCGCAATGGCTTCATGGCCCGATCATGTGAAAAATCTTCCTATGGCATGGATAAATCTTCTCGGCGTGAAGAATATGGCGGGAACTCCTCTCATGAAGGGCGACGGCTTGTCGAATCTGTTCTTTGTCATAAATGCCGTTATGCTTGCGGTAATACCGATAGTTGCAACGTGCTACTACAAACGCTACACCAAAAAAGACATGGCTATGCGCTTCTGGGTGTGGATACACTGGGCGGTAACTGCAATAGTTCTTCTGGGCTATATATGCGGTATCCTCTCGGCGGCTGAGTGGAGACTTACACCTATCGTGGGAACTGCGCTGATACTGAGCGTATTATTTATCAGATGGGCGGTCGCAAACAGGACAAGCGCTTCACGAATGGCTGTGCTGATAGCTTTGCCGATGATAATAGTCAGCTTTATCAATGTTTTCTCAATGCTGAGTTCACCGAAGGATGCATACAAGGACAATGACCTTTTCGGCATAGTGGAATCCCTTGAGGATTACGGCCTTGAAAATGGCTATGCTACGTTCTGGAACTGCAATTCCATCACTGTTGTTTCCGGCAGTAAGATAAAAGTCCGTGAGGTCACTGTTGATAACAGCGGTGTGAAGAAAAGACATTATCAGTCATCGAAGAAATGGTTTGACGAAATGAATGACGATGATGAATATTTCCTCCTGCTGAACAATTACGAATATTCTGTACTGAATGAGAATGTTCCCGATATCAGGGACAGCGCATCACAGGAATATTCCACCAATGTCAATGACAACCTCTACCATATTTTAGTTTTTGACCACAGCATTTTTTAAGAATTGAAAATGATTTGCAGGGACGGCACATCTGCCGTCCCTTTATAATTTATTCATTAATATATCAAAAAGGGGATCACTTTACAAACGGTGATACCCTTTACATCTTTTATTGGCTTGTTATTCGTAGCGGAGTGCTTCGATGGGGTCAAGTTTTGCGGCTTTTCCTGCTGGATAGATTCCGAAGAATACACCGATTATGGTTGAGAATATCAGCGATGCGATTATTGCTGTTACCGATACCCTTATATCAAGCGAGAGTACATCCGCATATTCGGGATTGGACTTTATCACTAAGTTTCCTATGACCTCCACCAGTTTGCCGTTCAGCATTCCTATAAGGACTCCTATTCCTCCGCCCACAAGACAGAGAATGGATGATTCTATCAGGAATTGCGTTCTTATCGTGCTGTTCTTTGCGCCGAGGGCTTTTCGTATGCCTATCTCACGGGTTCTCTCAGTGATGCTTACCATCATGATGTTCATTACTCCGATTCCGCCTACAAGAAGCGATATTGCCGCAATTACAGCAAGTACGACTGTAAGGATGTTGATATACATTTCTATTTCGTCCATGTCGTCGGAAAAATCATAGATAAATGGTATCCATAATTCTGAATTGGCATATTTCTCATCATAGAATGCCTGTATCTCCTTGACTGCATCCTGACTTGATATCTTCTTGCTGTTGATGTAGTAGCGTGGATAACGGGTGCTATCCTTTGATGCCTCTTTCAGCCTTGTGGATGTATAGTAGGGGATAAATACGGGAGTTGCCAGATCTTCCTGCTTAGTGCCGATATATTCCGAGCCTCTGAAATATGAGTCTGACAGCTTATACAATCCGACGATATTGAAGTGGACTTTGCCAACGCCGTTGATGTTGATATCTATATCCTCACCGATGGGGTCTTTGCCTTTTCCGAAATACTGCTCGGCAAATATAGTGGAAACGATGGCAGTATGCTTTTTCTGTCTGTTGTCCTCCTCGGAGGGATATCTGCCTTCCACCAGCTTGTAGTAGTTTTTCTCGTCACGGATGAAGCCTTCGGATGCTCCGTATACTTCAACATTCACGACTTTGCTGCTGCTTTTTCTCAGCGTTCCCGAACCGACCATATTTTCACGGACAACAAGATATTTGCCGTCGAATTTTTCTTCCAGTTCATCCAGCATTGCGGAAGTTATATATTCATCATCGTCCATACGTCTGTAATTCTCCTCAGGTGTATCATCGAGCATAGTATATGATGTGAATACAAGTCGGCCTACCATTGAATTGAATGCGCCTATAAACGTATCTTTCAGCGAGTTTCCGATGGTGGTGATGGTAATTACCGCACTTATTCCGATGATGATACCGAGCATTGTGAGAATTGAGCGGAACTTGTTTGATCTCAGCGACGAAAGTGCAAGGCGGACATTTTCAAGTAAGTACATCAGCACCGCCTCCTTTGCTGTCGGAAACTATCTTTCCGTCGTTGATAGTGAGTATTCTGTCAGTCTCAGCCGCAAGTTCATTGCTGTGAGTGATGAGGACGATGGTCTTATGCTCCTCCTTGTTCAGTCTGTGGAAAATATCCATGACCATTCTTCCTGTTGCTGAATCGAGAGCGCCTGTGGGTTCATCCGCAAGGAGTATCGACGGGGAATTAGCCATAGCTCTTGCAATTGCGATACGCTGTTTCTGACCGCCTGAAAGTTCATTCGGGTTATGGTCAGCACGGTCGCTCATGCCCACTATGTCCAACAGCTCCTCTGCACGTTTTCTGCGTTCTTTTCTGCCTATGCCTGCATAAAGCATGGGAAGCTCAACATTTTCGATGGCATTTGTCCTTGATATGAGGTTGAAGTTCTGGAACACGAAGCCGATCTCCTTATTGCGGATGTCGCTAAGTTCCGAATCGTCAAGCTCCGATATGTCAGTTCCGTTGAGTTCGTATATTCCCGAAGTAGGGCGGTCGAGAGCGCCGATAATATTCATCAGTGTACTCTTGCCCGAACCCGATGGGCCGACTATCGCAGTAAATTCACCCTCATTTATTTCCAGATCCATCCCGTGAAGTATTTCCAGCTCATTAGGCAGTCCTATGTAAAATTTTTTGACTATGTTGTGCATGGAAATAATTTTTCTCATTGGGTTATTCTTCCTCCGATTGTTCCAGTTCAACAGTATCGCCGTCGGAGATATTGTAAGAACCTGTTAAAACGATATCCCCTCTGTGAAGGCGGTCAGAAGCGATCTCAGTGTAGTAGTCGCCCTCAAAGCCCTTTTTCACAAGCACCTTGGATACCTTGTATGTACCGTTTTCGTCTTCTGTCGCAAGCCATACATAATTTTCATCGTTGTCGTCAGTGAGTATCGAATCATATGGTACACATACCACATCTTCAACTTCATCTAGGATTATCTTTGCATTTGCAGACATACCGATGAGGAGCTTTCCGGGATCGTTAACTGATATCTCGACAGTGTATCCGCCTGTTGTGTCAACGCCTGCGCCTGATGATATCTTTTCAACACGTGTGACTTTGCCCTCGATGGTGTCCTCGCCGATAGCATTTGCAGTAATATCAACGGGCAGATCCTCCTTCACATTGAGAACGTCATTTTCGTTGACTTTTCCTGTGACGATAAGGGAAGAAGCATCGCTGATAGTCATGATATCGGCAGACATAGGAGTTGAGCCCTCGGTAATGCGGAGGTCTGAGATGATACCGTCCATAGGAGTGACAACAGTGCATTTCTCGATCTGTTCGCTGAGCTTTCTGAGCCTGTCGGTAGTGGCTGTATCGGTGTTGGTGTACTGTTCCTGATCTATGGTATCCTGAGCATTCTGGATGAGATTGTCAGCGGATTTTTCCACATCCTCGTATGCTCTCTTTGCGGCAGTGATGGCATCGTCATAGGAAGAAAGCATTTCATGCTCGGCAGTGAGTTCATTATTGAGGATAGCGGATTTTGCTTTAAGCTCCTCCCACTGAGCTTCCTTTGCCTTGAATTCTTCTTCGTTATCAGTCTCATACATCTCGGCATAGACTGTATCTATATTCTTATTGATCTCGTTGAACTGGTTGACTTTGTTGTTGTAGTTTTCATAAGCCTGATCTCTCTTGTTGTAGGCATCGTCAATATCCTGCTGAGCCTTTGAGAGAGCATTTGCCTTGTCACGGCGGGCATTTTCGAGGTTACGCTGATTTATGCCGTGAGTGTAATTCTGAGCGCCCTGTGTTCTTGAATTGCTGTCGGAGAGAGAGTCGAATTCCTCCTGAAGCGAGGTGCTGTCGAAAATACAGAGAACGTCGCCTTTTTTAACAGCATCACCTTTGCGGACGTTGAGTTTTTCCACTTTAAGAGTAGGATCGCCTGTGATGGTCATACTGGACTTTCCTGAAACTGTACCCGAAAGAGTGATATACTGAGAAAGATCCTGTTTCATGACTTTTCCGCTGGTGCAGGTAATATCGGGGATTTTGCTGCTGCCTGCGGTTTTTGCATATACAACACCTCCTGCAATGGCGGCGATTACCAGTGCTGTTACCACCCATTTGACAGCACCGTGTTTTTTCTTTGATCTGCTCATTGATTTTCGTTCCCTTCATAATTTAGTTAATATATGTAAAATGATATCATATTTCAATATCAAAGTCAAGACGCAATAAATTGGGAGTAACGGCAACAGCGTTTACTTTTAAAAAATATAAAAAAGCGCCGCAGGCGCACGTTCTGGGGTCAAGGGGGATGTTATCTCCCTTGCAGGGGGTGAATGAGGGTGACTCCCCACAGTGTGGGGAGATGTCAGCATAGCTGACAGAGGGGACGGGCTCCTGTTAGGAGACAGAGTCCCCCTGACAAAGCAGTAAAGCAAGCGCAGCGAGGCTTTACGGACGT
>JAEDMD010000125.1 GCA_016303195.1 Oscillospiraceae bacterium
TGAACTATTTTCGATATAGTATCTCATAAGCTCCACAGGCTTTTCAGCAGGGTGCAGCTTGTTCCCGATAATATTATTAAAGGTATGTACCGTTTTTGAACCGATATTGTTGATAGGCTTTGCGGCACCTTTTCTGCCGAAAATGACATACTCCGCATTTTTCATGTACCACCTTGAGGGAGTGCAGTTATTTTTCTCCTACACAAGCAGATTGTGTATGCGAAAGCCCGTCTGCTCCATGACTTTGATAAAATGAACGAGATTGATATAATTCGTCATTACATAAATCTGCGTATCATTTTTCATGACACGATAGACTTCGGGCAGCCATTCTTCCGCTGAAATATCGTTGTATGCGAATAGCCTTTTGTCATTATTCCGCAGTATACCGGACGGTGCATCGGGAGTATCGGCTCTGCCGCCGCCGATCAATTTGTACGGCGGATCGGTCACAACAAGGTCAACGCTCCTTTCGGGCATCTCCCTCATAACGGAAACGCAATCACCGTGTATCAGTCTGCTCACGCCTTGCCACGCTCCGTTTTCCATTGGTAATACATCTTGTCTTTCCACGGATTTTCTACGATCTCAGGCAGAACGATAGTCTTTCTGCCCTTAGAAGTGTAGCTTGTGGGCTTACCGCCGAGCAGAGTCTTGACCTGAGTATCGGAAAGCTCCACGCCGTACACCTTAGCGATATTCATACCGCACTTGCCCTTGCAGTAATAACCGAACTTGCCCTTGACTACATCAGCACCGCATTTAGGGCATTTACCGATAGGCTCATTTCCGCCGTCTGAAAGAGAAACAGATTTATCGACTGAGCCGTATCTATTGCACATTGCAGTAATAAAACAGCTAATTTCTGTCATAAAATTATAAGCAGAAAAATCGCCATGTTCGATCTGCTGTAACTTCGATTCCCATTCAGCCGTCAGCTTTGCAGACTTGACCTCATCGGGAACTACCTTGATAAGCTCTTTGCCCTTGTCCGTTGCCCTGAGCTGTTTTCCGTCACGCTCCACATAACCGTTTTTGACAAGGCTTTCAATCACGGCTGCTCTTGTGGCAGGAGTGCCGAGTCCCTTCTTTTCGGTATCCTCGTCATAGTCCTCATTTCCGGCTCTCTCCATAGCTGATAGGAGCGTATCTTCCGTGTAGGGCTTCGGCGGAGAAGTGAAGTGTTCCCCCTTGCTTGCCTGCACCGTAAAGGTCTGCCCCTCAGAAACCGCAGGCAGGGCAATATCAGCTTTTTTGTCCTTGTCGGTCTGTTTGATAAAGCGTTTCCAACCCATATCGAGGACGGTTCTGCCTGTTGCCGTGAACTCCGTACCGTTGCAGATACCTGTCAGCTTGACAGCTTCATACTTATGAACCGGAGCCGTTGCACAGATCAGCTTTGCGGCAATCAGAGTGAGGATATTCTTTTCACCTGTCGGCAGAGAAGAAAGGTCAGCCGTGGCGATACCGTTTGTGGGGATAATTGCATGATGTCCTGAGACTTTAGCATTGTTGATGACCTTTGCAATATCAGGCGTATGAGAGATACCTATCCCGAAATAGCTGTCACAGAGCTTCGTCACTTCAAATGCCGTCTGAGCCATATCATCGCTGAGATACTGGCTGTCGGTACGAGGATAAGTTACGAGCTTACCCTCATAAAGTGACTGCGTATAGTCAAGTGTCTGCTGTGTCGTATAGCCGAAAGCCTTGTTTGCTTCACGCTGTAAGGTAGTCAAATCATAGAGCTTAGGGGCTTTATCAGTCTTGACCTCACGCTTAACAGAGCTGATCGTGACCGTACCGCCGTCACAGGCAGATACAAGAGTATCGGCAGACTTTTCATCATCAACTCTTGCAGACGATAGTGTAAAAGTACCGCAGTTGAGGTCAGCCGTGTAATACTTCTGCTTTACAAAGCCGTTTACCTCGGCATCACGCTGGACTATCATCGCAAGGGTAGGTGTCTGCACTCTGCCGATATTCAGCTTACCGCCGTATCGGACGGAAAACAGCCTTGAACCGTTCATACCCACAAGCCAGTCAGCTCTTGCACGGGCATACCCTGCATTGAACAGATTATCGTATGCAGACATTGGCTTCATATTGGTAATAGCCTTGCGGATAGCGGATTCCTCCAAAGAAGAAACCCATAAACGCTTCACAGGCTTGCGGCACCGAGCCATATTATAGACATAGCGGAAAATGCACTCACCCTCACGGTCAGCATCAGTCGCACAGATGATTTCTGTCACGCTGTCGCTGTTCATCAGCTCTTTCAGGATATTGTACTGAGCCTTTGTGCTGTCCGTGACCTTAAAAAGCCACTTGTCGGGTATCATAGGGAGCTGAGAAAAGCTCCACTTCTGCTCCCAGCCGTTGCCGTAGTCATTCGGAAAACGCAGACCGACCAAATGACCGACACACCAAGACACGATATAGCCGTTTCCCTCGGTGTAGCCTTTCTTTGTGGTATTTGCTCCGACTACGGAACTGATTGCACGGGAAACAGAGGGCTTTTCGCCCACGATTAAAATCACGCTAAAACACGCCCTTTCATTACAAATTTGCTATTGATTTTTTTCGGAAGATGTGTTATAATAGTATTGAACAAGAATACTATATAAGAGGTGCATACCGTTGGCTAATCTGAAACCTCAGCTCACACCCGAAGAAGAACGTCGGCAGAATCTTGAACAGCTTGCAAATTACCGTCCTCTCGATGATGATTTCATGCGTGAGCTTTTTAGAAATGATCTTGAACTCGCTCAGTTTGTGCTTCGTATCATAATCGGCAAGCCCGATTTGAAACTCATCAAAGAAGAAACGCAGTATGATTTACAGCACCTTTTCGGTGAGCGCTCTATCTGTCTTGATGTATTCGGTGTTGATGATGAAAATCAGCAATACGATATTGAGGTTCAGAGACAGGATAAAGGAGCTACGCCCAAGAGAGCGAGATACCATTCAAGCGCAATGGACGTTGATAATCTCAAAGAGAAACAGCAGTTTGACAAACTGCCCAACACCTATGTGATATTCATCACCGAAAATGATTTTTTCGGAAAAGGAAAAGCCGTTTATCCGATAGAACGCATGAACCTCGCAACAGGTGAGCCGTTTGATGACGGGGAGCATATCCTTTACATAAACGGCGCATACGAAAATAAGGACGATAATTCCGATCTCGCCAAGCTGATACATGATTTCAGGTGCAGCAAGGCAGACGATATGTTATTATCACCATTGGCAGACCGTACCCGATATTTTAAGGAAACACCGGAAGGAGTGGAGTATATGTGCAAGGCTATGGAAGATAGGATCACCGATGAAAAGCTCAGGATTGCTTATAACCTCCTGCTGCTGGGGACTGTTTCAAAGGAAGATATAGCAAAGGTCACAAAACTTCCTGTTGAAAGAGTGTACAAACTCGAAGAAGAAATGAAGTCTGTTACAGCATAAGAGTGTAAACAACTATGTCAAAGATTATGGAAGATAGGATCAACGAAAGAGTGAAGATCATTGTGCTGAAAATGCTTGCAGACGGAAATCTATCCAAAGAGCAGATTGCAGCATTTACCGATCTTACCGCCCAACAGGTTGAAAGCATTGAAGCAGAATTTAAGACTGTAAGTGCATAAGATCACATCTACCGAAGCACATTCCCGTCACAGGGAGTGTGCTTTTTTACTCTACAAGTCTGCAATACTCCTCAGTAGTCAGCAGACAGCGGAACTTGTATTTGCCGTACTTTGTGATGTACCCTGCGTCCTCATACTTTTGAATAACAGCATCAGCAGTTTTCTCATCGCCGTCAAAGTAACGGACGATCTCGTCACGGTCAAAATACTTGATTATCGCAAGATGAAGCAGTAATGTTCTGAGCTTTCCGCGCTCTACTCCAGCAACATAAATGCGCTCAAAGGGGCTGTACTTTTTCAGCACATCACGCTTTGTCGGCTTTGTATCGTAGCCAACATACAAAGAGACAGGTTCTGCCGGCTTGAACTTATAGCCGTTTTCTCTATCATCGGGAGCAAGGCAGCAGTCATCAGGCTCGTCCATGTTATCGTAGAATCTATAATCATCATCGTCCTCATCAAGCTCGATGTCCTCATCGTCATCAAACTCCGCCAGAGCACGAATCCTCTCCTTTGATTCACCATTGCTCTCTCCGAGCTTGTAAGCGAGATAGGCAGTACCGCCCATAACACCAAGTCCCACGATACCCTTGATGATCATCTTTACGTTCTTATTCATAACAAAACCTCCGTTTAATACTCTACGGGATCGCCGTAGTTGATTTTCTTGATACTTTTTATGTTTGCAGTCAGGTCAAGACCGTTCCAGTTGTAATAACCCCACGAACCCGAATAAGCTACGCAGGACGGAAAATTGTAATCGTCATAGATAAATTCCACGATACATTTTCCATTGCCGCCGAAGTTGTGATATTTGCCCTCGCCATCGTCAGCCCAGCCTTTACTGTCGCATTGCTTGACGGTGAACTGTATTCCGTTTTCAAGCTCTACGCAGTACCTGTCACCGTCCAATCCGTAGAATAAGCCGAGAGCCGCACAATAATCTCCGTATTCATCACGCCGAATGCCCGTGCCGGTTATCGGATCAACAACCGAGCCGTAAATAGCATCGGACGCAGGACTGACACGAAGCCCTGATGCTCTTTCGCCCGCAAAACAGCCTGTCCAGCCGTCCTCATGGGGAAATTCATAGACAACATCTATCGTTTCCGTCTTGCCGTCAGCACTTGCTGATTTGACGGAATAGCCGTCCTTTTCATCATCGGAAAGCACAGGCTCTACCGTCACCGTGTACTCCGTACCCTCGCGCAGACCTGTTATGTAGCAGAGGTCATTGCCCTTGAAAACAAAATACATATTGTCGGCATAGGCATAATCATCATCATGAGCCGTGCAGCTCACAGAATACTCACGCCCTTCCTCTGCACTCCATGTGACCTTCAGGCAGGAAACGGAAATAGTCGATACATTCAGGTTATCCGCTGTTACCTCAACGGTTTCGGGTTCGGCTGGAAGCCCCGAAAACTCCATGATAAAACTCATTATCAGGCTGATAGCTTTCTTTTGTATGTCGGGATCAAACATTTTATACCTCCAAAACTGCGGTCATTCCGCAATCCACAAGCTCATTAAGAGCAATCGTAAGCTCGATGTTATCTCTTAGCCTGTTAGGGTGAAGCTGATCGGTATAAATATCCGCACTTTGCATTTCAGTATCGAGCATTACAACACAATCGCCATATTTATGGACGAGATGTTTTGAATCAAGATGATAATCAAACTTGATATAGAGCATATTGTTGGGAAGAAGAATGGTAATAATGCTTACAATAGGCTCATCAAATCTGTTTTTCTCAGCGGCAGAATAAATAATGATTTTGCCTGCATTGTTTAGGGTATAATCAAATACAGCCGTAATAGCCGAATACAGCTTTTTCTTCACCACATCGTAGTCGGGTGCGGCTTCGGCTTCGTCGGATACATCTGTATTCTCATTATCGTCCGAAAGGTCTATATCCTCATCGTGTTTTTCCGGCTTTTCCTTTCGGGGAAGATACGCCAAAAACATGATAAGCAAAAGCCCAAGCAGCAGAAAAAGAAGTAGCCCACCGCCATCATTCTGTTCCACCATTGCTAAGTAATTTACCACGTAGTTTTTCCTCCTTTTCCTTAGCTTTCATTTCTTTGACAAAAGCACGGTATTTCGCCGTATATTCATAGGACTTGCCGAAGATATTGACGGCAGCCTTATACAGATTAGGCTCATGTTCCTCGATGATTGCAAGCTCCTCATTGATATGTTTGCTGAAAGGAC
>JAEDMD010000126.1 GCA_016303195.1 Oscillospiraceae bacterium
ATCCCTTTGGAAACCCGATGTTTGAGTTTCAGGCTTGATTCAAACTTTTTTAACAGACTGAGGACGCCCAATGGGCGTCCTTGCAAATTATTTTAAATCTGTCCCAATAGGGACACAACAATTTTGTATTCCGAATTATCAATAGTTCTCTTTTCTCACCTCAAAATAGCTCTGAGAGTGGAAGCAGACAGGGCACACTTCAGGTGCTTCTGTTCCAACAACGATATGACCGCAGTTACGGCATTCCCAGATAGTCACACCGCTCTTTTTGAAAACTTCCATAGCTTCCACATTGTGCAGCAGGGCACGATAGCGCTCCTCATGGTGCTTTTCGATAGCGCCAACACCACGGAACTGCGCTGCAAGCTCAGGGAAACCTTCCTCCTCTGCTTCTTTCGCCATGCGCTCATACATATCTGTCCATTCATGATTCTCACCCTCAGCGGCATGGAGGAGATTTTCCTCGGTAGTGCCTATACCGCCAAGCGCCTTGAACCAGAGTTTAGCGTGTTCCTTTTCATTTTCGGCAGTTTTCAGGAATATCTCAGCGATCTGCTCATAACCGTTCTTCTTTGCAACAGATGCAAAATAGGTATATTTGTTTCTTGCCTGCGATTCGCCTGCAAAGGCTTCAAGCAGGTTCTTTTCCGTCTTAGTGCCTGCATATTTGTTTGCAGATGAGGATTTTTCGGACGCATTGCTTATCTTTTCAAAATCAGAAGCAGGATGCTTGCAGAGCGGACAAATGAAATCCGCAGGAATTTCCTCGCCTACATACTCATAACCGCAGATGGTACATCTCCAGATAGTCTGTCCATCGTCAGTTTTGCCGACTTCCTGCGGCTTGACCTTGATATTTTCAAGGTAGTATGCGTAAGTAGCAGAGGGGGCATCAGAGAGAACTTCCATATCAGTAACATCCGCAATAAACATCGTATGAGTGCCGAGGTCAACTGTCTGGATCACCTTTCCGCTGATATAGGCATTTGTACCTCTTGTAATGCAGAGAGTACCGTCAGCGAGACGCTTTGTATCGGCAAATGAAGCGAATTTATCCACATCTCTGCCCGACTGGAAACCGAAATGTCTGAACAGCTCAAAATCAGCCTTCTGACTAATAATTGAAGCAGTGAATTTTCCTGAAGATAGGATCATGTCATGAGTGTAATTCGTCTTATTAACAGTCAATGAAACTCTGTCAGGCTCGGAAGTTACCTGAGCGAGAGTATTGGTGATACATCCGTTGTCTTTACCATCAAGTTCAGCGGTAACAACGAAAAGTCCGTAGCTTATCTTATACATTGATTTTTTGTCCATATCGGGACCTCCTTTGGTATAGTAAAATGACAATGACTGACACTTATATTAAACATACTATCAGATTTTTTATTATTTGTCAATAGAATTTTTTTGAATTTTCAGAGAATTTAGTTGAAATGGCAGAAGTTTGTTGACAAGCACGGAGTTATGGGGTATAATAAGTTATGGTAATATCAAAAAATATATGAAGGGATGAAATATCCGTGACTGAAATAAAATATCTTTTCACAGCCGCCGCAGTATCTGCAATGGTGCTTATGGCAGGCTGTTCATCAGCTTCACATGAGCAGCCGTCGGAATCAACGATCGAGGTTACCGAAACTGTTGAGGAGACAACTGTAACAACCGAACCGCTGGTCACTCTTACAAAGGAGACTACAACAGCTACGGCTACAAATACTACTGTTGAAGTTGAAACTACCGAGACAACAGTTACAGCAACAGGCTATGTTGCCGCAACCGATTACAGAACTTTCGAGGGAACAGGACTTGACGGCGAGGCTGGTTCAGCTCACAGCGCAAAGCCTGTGTCAAATGCCGACCTTTACATAACAGTTGCAGAAGTTGGCGTAATGCCTGGGTATACACTCGACTGGACCGGTTCAAGTCCGTGGACATACATTACCATAACCGACGCAAACGGCAATTATTATGTATATGACAAGGAAAATGGAAACGGCACTGCTGTAAATCAGGCAACAGGTCAGGAATACAAATATGATGTAGTTACCAGCGGTAATCTCATCGACGGTTTCGTGTTCTACAATTTCCCGCAGTCTGATTATTACACCATTACCGTCAACGGAAGTGCGGCTGTAACAGGTTCGGATTATCCGCTTACATGGAGCAACTTCACTATCTATGCTTGATATCAACAGAAACAGAACGTCCTTCGGGGCGTTCTTTTTTTATGTCCAAAGCTGAAAATATAAGAATACTTGTACCGCTTGCTGAATATACTGTACAAAGCATTTTCAAGGAGGTCTATATATGGAATTCAAAACAACCATGGAAACAATCCCCACTTCCGAGGTGATATACAGCGGTGTGCAGGAGCAAAGCGTGGAGCTTGACTACATTCTTCCCGATTACTACCCTGACATCTTCCGACTGGTCAGATGTGAGCTTTCGCCTGTAATTACGGGATATTCCGTCATTGGCGACAAGCTGAGCTATGAACTCAGGTGCGGGATACGCATACTTTACTGCGGTGAGGACGGAAACATCCTGCAATCGGTGGAACAGCGCCAGAGCTTCTCAAAAACAGTGGAACTGGGCAAAATGAGCGATTCGCCTAATGTTATGCTCATTCCCAAAACAGACCATGTCAACTTCCGTGCAGTCAACAAGCGCAGACTTGATATGCGAGGTGCAGTTTCTGTGCGTATCTGTGTCAGCGGAGAAACAAGTCAGGATGCAGTATCCGATGCTGTCGGAATGAACATTCAGTTGAAGAAAACGCCCGTAAAATATGCGTCAAAAAAGCTGAATGCAGAGAAAACAGTACAGATCTCGGAAGATATGGAGCTTTCGCCGACTCAGCCCGATGCGGTGAATATAGTCAGCGTAAGGTGCAGTGCATCCGAATGCGAGAAAAAGCTGATCTCAGGCAAACTTCTTGCAAAGGGCGACATAGCTGTACATCTTCTGTATTCCTGCGAAAATGGCGGAATAGAGCCGATGGAGCTTTCACTGAGTTACAGTCAGATAGTAGATATCGACGGACTTGACGACAGCTTTGACTGTTCTGTAAGTGCTGAGGTGGTCAATTGTGAGATAACACCTGTTTGTAATGAGGATGAGCGTGTTATGAAGTGTGAAGCGGAAGTAAGGCTGACCTGTAAAGCATTGAAAAACGCTTCAGTAATGCTTGTGACCGATGCATTTTCCACAATTTATCCCTGCGAACTGACAACAGCCGAAATCAGTGCAGAGCAAGCGCCTGAGCGCATACGTGAGGAATTCCATCATACAGCCGTATTAGCTGACGGAGAAAATATTCCGCAGACGGTCTATTCGATGTGGGTGACACCGAAAAATATAAACACCAGAATCGACGATGATGGAAAGACACTGATAATCAGCGGAATGCTGACATATTCTATGGCGGCAAAGGATGATTCAGGAACTATTGTCATCCCTGACAAGGATATTGCATTTGAGCAGGGGATATATCTTGACCGTGAACTGGAGGGCAGTACGGTATCCGCCGAGATAAATGCCGAGGGAGTTTCGTATAATATAACAGGCAACAACGAACTAACCGCGCGCTCCGATATTTCGGCGAATATCACCATTTTATCAGCGGATAAGATCAAGGTCGTGACCGACATTGCAATTGACGATTCGGAAAGAAAACAGCGTGACGGAGATTATGCCATAAAACTGTATTTCGGAGTGGAAAACGAAGATGTTTGGGACATTGCAAAGCGATGCAATACCGATGTTTCGGCAGTTATAGAAGAAAATGAGCTTGCAGGGGAGCGGCTTGAAAGCGGCGGAATGCTTCTCATCCCGATCGTATCTTGAATGTAAAGGAGTAAGTCATGGTGAAAGACATATACAGCAACATTGCCGAGAGAACAGGCGGCGATATCTACATCGGAGTAGTCGGCCCTGTCAGAACGGGAAAATCCACATTTATCAAACGTTTCATGGAATCAATGGTAATACCTAATATCAGGAGTGAATTCATGCGTGAACGTGCCCTTGACGAACTTCCTCAGTCGGCGGCAGGCAAGACAATAATGACTACTGAGCCGAAATTCATTCCGGAAGAAGCTGTGGAAGTGAACATTGGCGGAACAGCAACATTCAATGTACGCCTTATCGACTGCGTGGGCTACATTGTTCCGAGTTCGATGGGATATATTGAAAATGAACAGCCACGAATGGTCATGACATCATGGTTTGACGAGGAGATACCGTTCAATATGGCGGCTGAGATAGGCACACAAAAGGTCATAACCGATCATTCAACAGTCGGACTTGTGATAACGACTGACGGCTCAATAACAGACATTCCACGTGAGGAGTATGAAGAATGTGAGGAGAGGGTAATACGTGAACTTAAAGCCCTCGGCAAGCCATTCGTTGTGATACTTAACACAGTTTCACCCGATTCGGCAGATGCTAAAGAACTTGCGGCAAGGCTGACGGAGAAGTACGATGCAAAAGTCATACCATTAAATTGTCTTGAACTGGATGAAGAAGATATACGTGGAATAATCAGTGAAATGCTGTTTTCGTTCCCGATAAAGGAAATAAACATCAGAACGGCACGTTGGATAAACACACTTGAAAAAGGGCACTGGCTGAAAACTGAGATACTCGACTGCATCCGAAATGCCGCAAAGGATATAAAACTGGTGCGTGAAGCTAAGACAGCCGCTGAAGCAATGTCGCAGTGCCCGAATGTTATAAAAGCGGAGATAAGCTCTATCGACCTCGGAACAGGCTCGGTCACTATAACAGCGGAACTGGACAGCAGTCTGTTCTACAAGATACTTGGCGAGGCTACGGGAATAGAAATTGAAAGTGAGAGCGACCTGATGCCGTTGCTGATGGAACTGAATGACATCCGCCGAAAGTACCAGAGGATACAGCCTGCGTTGGAGGAAGTTGAAGCGACAGGCTATGGCATCGTCATGCCTGAGATGGAGGAGCTGACACTGGAAGAACCGAAGATAATCCGACAGGGAGGAAAATACGGCGTAAAGCTGAAAGCATCCGCACCGTCCATACACATGATGAAAGCCAATATAAATACAACAGTCAGCCCGATAGTCGGTACAGAAAAGCAGTCGGAGGAACTGGTGATGTACCTGCTTGACGGATTTGACAATGATCCGACGAAGATATGGGAGAGCAACATTTTCGGAAAATCCCTGCATGAACTGGTCAATGAGGGGCTTCACAGCAAGCTGTACAAAATGCCTGCCGATGCGAGGATGAAACTTCAGGAAACGCTTGAACGTGTCATAAATGACGGATGCTCAGGTCTTATCTGTTTTATTCTTTAATGAAAGAGGGCGCTGTATGCGTCCTTTTTTATATACATAAACAAAAAGGACGTTCCGAAGAACGTCCTTTAAAATGCTTGTACAAATATTAATTAGCCAAGTTCTGCAAAGTACTTGATTGTTCTTACCATCTGTGATGTGTAAGAATTCTCGTTATCGTACCATGAAACAACCTGAACTTCGTAGAGGCCGTCGCCGATCTCAGCAACCATTGTCTGAGTAGCATCGAAGAGTGAGCCGTACTTCATGCCGATAACGTCAGAAGAAACGATCTGATCCTCGTTGTAGCCGTAAGACTCAGAAGCAGCAGCCTTCATAGCAGCGTTGATGCCTTCCTTAGTTACGTTGTTACCCTTAACAACAGCTGTGAGGATTGTTGTAGAACCTGTTGGAACAGGAACTCTCTGAGCAGAGCCGATGAGCTTGCCGTTGAGCTCAGGGATAACAAGGCCGATAGCCTTAGCAGCACCTGTTGAGTTAGGAACGATGTTAGCAGCACCTGCTC
>JAEDMD010000127.1 GCA_016303195.1 Oscillospiraceae bacterium
CAGCTTTAGGGACGGATGCGCTTTTTCTTTATCACGATATATGCGGTGTTGCCTTTATTATTTTCATAATATCAGTTTTCTTTTTTTCTTTCATAACAGTACCTCATGTATCCTTCCGTTTTCAATATGTAAAATATGTGTGCAGCACCGTTCGATCAGCTCCATATCGTGAGTGACGATCAGCACGGTGATATCTTTGTCAAGTGAGCCTATCAGTTTGGCGGTCTGTACCATACTGTTATAGTCAAGCCCGCTTGTCGGCTCATCGAAGATAAGTATCCTTTTCCTTGCAAGTATCGCCGATGCAATGGCAGTACGCTGTTTCTGACCGCCCGACAGAGACATTGGGTGACGGTCACGTAACTCATAAAGGCCCAGCTTTTTAAGCAGATCAAGTGCTTGCTCCTCATTCTCCGTCTCCATCCCAATCATTACCTCATCAAGTACGGTTTCGGCAAAAAGCTGATGATTTACGTCCTGTATGACCATGTAGCAGATCTTCAGCATTTGTCGGGAACGATATTTTTTACCGTCTGTCGTGACGGTACCCTTGAAACGCTTTTGCAGTCCGCACAGGCATTTTACAAAGGTAGACTTTCCTGCACCGTTATGTCCGACCACAGCCGTTACAGAGCCTACGGGTATGTCAAGGCTATCAATATCCAAAGCTGTTTTATTGCGGTAGCTGTAACGGAAGTTATCGAGATGCAGGACTTTTCCGCTGATCTCCTTACCATCTGTTCCAAAGAATCCGCAGGGTGAATCAAGATAGTCGGGCAAGCCGATTGAGGAGCGCAGATCTATGGCGTTCATTTCTGCCTTTGATCTTGAAAAAAGCTCATCTTCCGTCACATCAAGAGATATGCCTCCGTTTTTAAGAAGTATAGCTCTGTCACACAGCCCTTTCAGCCAATCCAGACGATGCTCCGCTATTACGATCGTTTTCCCGTCAGCCTTCCATTCGGCTATAATGCTCCTCAGTTTGGCAATAGCATCAAGATCAAGGTTTGAGGTGGGTTCGTCCATTACGATAATATCGGGATACATACAATGCACGCCTGCACAGGCAATTTTCTGCTTTTCTCCGCCCGAAAGCTCAAAGATGCTTCTGCTCCGCAAATTTTGCAGGGAAAATCGTTCGATCGTTCGTTCAAGCCGCCGTCTTATTTCCTCCTCAGGCAGCGACATATTCTCACAGCCGAATACGATCTCGCTTTCCGTGTCCACACAGAAAAATTGTGACCTCGGATTCTGGAAGATACTCCCGACCTGTTCGGATATTTTTTCTATCGGTGTATTTTTTATATCCACTCCGCATACATTGAAACTGCCCGAAAGCTCACCTTCGTAGTAATGAGGGATAAGACCGTTTATCAGGCGTGTGACAGTGGTCTTTCCGCAGCCGGATGCACCGCAAAGTAAAACGCATTCTCCCTTTTTGATATCAAGAGTGACATCTGACAGTGAACGGCTTTCACAATTTGTATAGCGGAATGATACATTTTGAAAGCTTATGACTGTACTACTCATGCGATCACCCCAAATCTATTGCATATCATCACGGCGGCAGGGGATACAGCTATAACAAAAACCGCAATATCCTGCATATGAAAACCTATGTGGCATATATTTGTACGTTTTTTTCGGCACAAAGACCTCTTGTGAGAGCCGCCGCTGAAAGCTCCTGCCCGATATTGACCGAGCATACCAGCAAGGGTATGAGCCGATATTCGATCAGCTTGCCTGCATTTTTGCCGAAAAAACGAATATCACGCATTTCCATAGCAGAGTTGATAGCTTCCATTTCCTCCGTGACAGTAGGGAAGAAGCGGAACATCACTGACAGAGGGATCGTGATCTGATTTGGTATATGCATACGATGAAATGCTGCAATAAATTCGCTGACAGTTGTACTCGAAAGAATATATGCCCCCATGATAAGTCCCGGCATGAACCGTAACACTCCGATACAGCAAATTGATAAAATGATCTTGATGCCGCCGTCCAACACGGGTAACAGCTCAAGCGATAAAAGCATCAGCACCGCATATGCTCCGCCGTATGCAAGTGTCTTCTTCCACTGCTTTGCGGTCAGTAAAAGTATGATGGGGATCAGCCCTAACAGCTTTGAGATCAGAATAACTGCTTTAATATCAGAACCGACTCCGCCCATAGTAAAGAAAACTATCGAAAGCATAAGGGTAAGCTTGCTCCTCGGATCAAGCACAAGACCTCTGTTGGTGAGGTCAGTAGACAACAATTGTGCCATCAGGCGATACCCGCCTTGGAAAGATGCTTTTTCAGCATTGCTTTTCCGATCATTCCGCCTATCAGTCCGAAGATAAGTGTTGCCGCCAACAGGATCACCCAGCTCCACATCGGGAGCAGAGAGTTGAGCTTGTCAACATATTCCTTGCCTACCATTTCTTCACGGGTCTTCATATAGCTATCGGGGTTCAGATAAAACAGCAGGTAGTTACCGAATATCCATAAGGAAAACACAGCATGGGATACCACACCTTTGACTGAACTGCCGTAATTTCCGCTTTTGAAGATAAGGTCGGCTATAAGACCTGAGAAAACACCTATTGCCAGAGCATACCAGCTCATGCCAGATATGAGCATAAGAATACCCATGAGTATGCTCATGATCCATATCATACCGAACTTTTTTACTCTCGTAAGAAACAGCATATATACAACACCCCCGACCAACGGACATATCACCGTCAGCATCGGGTAAAGTATCGGCACCATACCCAGCATAGCCGTGATAAAAACGATCACGAAGTAGATCGCTGAGAAGATACCGATATTGATAAGGTCTTTTCCGTTCAACTTTTCTTTCATTATAAAAACTCCTTTTTCTTGAAATGGGTTAGCTATCACTAACTGAAATTTGATAGCTATCCAAAATAAAAAGAGCCTTACGGCTCTTTCATGATAATCTCATTATATTCTTCCATCCCGGCATAAAGAATTCATTTACGCTTAAAAGATAGCTTTTGATCTTTTCCTGCGGATATCCATGTATGATCGGTTCAATTATTGCCGTCAGATATGCACTCAGCAGCATATGTATCTCCTCCTCACTCATTTCTCTTGCAGGATATCCGTGTTTTCTCAAATACACCAAAGCATTTTTCAAGTCTTTTTGATTTTTCTCTACGAAATCATGGAGAAAGTTTTCATATTTTGTCCCTTGCGAGCAATTCATCAACAGGATCAGTCTGTCTTTCTGCGGAAGTACGACCTCTGTTATCATGTCAATAAAGGATTCTTCGAAAAAAATACCTGTGTCAGCCTGACTGTCCACAAGGGAATATTTTGCGGACTTGTGTCTTTTCGTCCACCTATCCATATCGTTTATCAAAGGCTCCACAAGAGAAGAAAACATATCCTCCTTGTTCGTATAATGACGATACAGAGCAGCAGATGTCATTCCGGCACGTTCTCCTATACTGCGGATCGATGCGCCTGCAAATCCCTTTTCGAGAAATTCTGCCTTCATTGCCAGATCGATCTTAATATGACTTGCAGTCTTGTCCTTCGGCATTTGCTTCACCTCCCTCAATGTTATCAATGATAGCTATCGTTGATATTATATCATATTCATCTGATCGTGTCAAGTGTGTTTAGCAAAAAAAGTTTTTCTTAAATGCCTGTAAAACAAGCCTCAGAAGTGCTTGCAGGACATTTCCGAGGGCTTGCCTGTTTGTATCCTGTTCCAATATGGTATCCTGTCATTGTGGCACACGCCATAATTCTGATTTGAACCTCAGCCGAACGGAAAACAAGGATGCCAATAGCCTACAGTTTACTACACTGATTGATATGATATCATCAAGGTCTATACATTTTATACACAAGCTCCGCTGCCAGCAATGCTTCGCAGCAGTTTTGCCATTTCCCGCATATGCTTCCCGTCAAGACCACTGGTCGGCTCGTCGAGGATCAGGATCGGACGCTCCCACATGAGCGCAGCCGCAAGGAGGACTCGCTGCTTCTGTCCGCCTGAAAGCGATGCAGGGTGTCTCTCCGAAAATGCCGAAAGGTCAAGCTGTTCCAAAAGCTGTTCGGCTCGTCTGATGGTTTCGGGAGTTTTCTTTTTGTTCAGCAAAACTTCTTCCAGCACGTTCGGGGCATAGAGTTGATAATCCGGATCCTGACCGACGAAAAAGCAGCTTTGCAGTCGTTTGCGGCGGTTCATATTTGTACCATTCAGTATAACATCGCCGCTGTTTTCTTTCAGCAATCCTGCCGCTATCTTGCAAAGCGTTGTCTTGCCTGCGCCATTCCTGCCGGTGATCGCAATGATCTTACCTTTTGCAGCGTTCAAAGTGATATGATCGAGAATAGTCATCTTCCCACGCTTGCAGACTATGTCATTCAATTGCAGGTATGGCTCATTCTCTGTACAGCCGGATATAACTTTCTTCGCTTGCGGATAAAAGAGCCGCAGTCCCATTTCACACATCTTTTCCGCAGAAAAAGCCCTTGCCTGATCGCCGCTGTATATGCCTGCGATCTTGCCGTCCTTCATCAGCACCATTTTGTCTATCAGTTCAGAAAGATATTCAAGCCGATGCTCGGATATGATGATCGTGACCCCCTGCGCTTTCAGTGTTTTCAGCAAATCTCCGAGCTGATTTGTTGCGTCGGCATCGAGATTGGCAGAAGGTTCATCAAGCACCAGAATTTTCGGCTTTGTCACACAGGCAGCAGCCACTGCAACCTTTTGCTTTTCTCCGCTTGACAGTTTCAGAAGGTCTTTATCAAGCAATGCTCCGATACCGAGCAGCGTGCTGAACTCATGCAATAGGCTCTCCATCAGCTCATGGGGATAATTCCTGTTCTCCATCGCAAGCACGATCTCGTCCGTCACATTGGAAGCGAAAAACTGACTGCGCGGGTCTTGAAATACATTTCCGATATGGCTGCCGATCTCGTCAAGCTCCATATCAAGCGCATTTTTACCGTCAAGCAAATAACTTCCGCTGATCTCGCCAGCATAGAACTGCGGACACAAGCCGTTGAGTATCCGGGTAAGGGTAGTTTTTCCACAGCCGCTTTCGCCTGTCAGCAGTATCAATTCGCCTGCATTTACGGACAAATATACATTTTTCAGGCTTTTGTCATGTGAGCCGGTATAGCAAAATGAAATATTCTGTAACTCTATCAGCAAGCTAACCCCTCCGAAAAGAAATATCTGCTGTTATGATCAAAGCAACAGCGGCTGTTCCGAGTATCATTAGTACAATATCCCTGCCGCTTGCCTCTGCTTTTCTGTAGGATGAATATGCTCCGCCCAGCTTCATGCCACGCACCTGCACCGATTCGGAAAGCTCATCAGCGACCTTGCTTGTGCGGATCAGCATCGGGACAAGGATACATTCGGCGGTCAAGAACGGATGGCGTAGTACATTGACTGGCGAAGTGCCGATGCCTCGTATTTTCTGCGATTCACGGACATGGCGGTATTCCTCTGCAAGTGTGGGCATGAAGCGGAACAATACCGTTAATGACAGTGTGGCAGCTCTCGGTATTTTCATCTGGTTCAGTGCTGCGATCAGTAAGCCTGCTGGTGCTTTGATGATCGGAGCGACTGCCATGACCGGCAGCATGAGCCTTCTGATATAGACCGTCAGCAGGGGCAAATTCCCGAACATACCGGTATTTTTCATCATCAGCATCAGTACATACAGGATACCGTATGCGAATGTACAGCGCAATGCTTTACCGATACAGCCGAACGGGATAAGCCATATCCACATAAAAGCAAGACACATCAGCAGGGCAGTTTCCGTTTTCAGTATCAATGCGGACAAAGATACCA
>JAEDMD010000128.1 GCA_016303195.1 Oscillospiraceae bacterium
AGATAACATCCCCCTTGACCCCAGAACGTGCGCCTGCGGCGCTTTTTTATATTTATTAAAAGTAAATGCTGTTGCCTTGGTTTGAATCGCTCAACTGCTTGAAATAACAATTAAAATGTGTTATAATATTCATTTGATAAGATAATTGTATAATAAAGGAGAACAGAAATGAGTATATTTGATGTGTTCGACAGGATTTCCGCAAATTCCAACGCACCGAAGGGTAAAATAGAATATGTGATATGCGGTCTTGGCAATCCGGGTATGGAATATGACAACACAAGGCATAATGCAGGCTTTATGGTTCTGGATATGCTTGCTTCACAGCTTGGCGAGGACATCAGCCGTCTCCGCTTCAAGGGCAAGACCGCAGAAGTGATGATAGGCGACAAGCGCTGTCTCCTTCTCAAGCCCACGACCTATATGAACAACAGCGGTGAATCCGTAGTACAGGCGCTTGAATTCTACAAGATAGATGTTGACCATCTTATAGTAGTATGCGATGATATCTCTCTTGATGCAGGCAAACTCCGCATACGCAGAAAGGGCAGTCACGGAGGCCACAACGGTCTCAGAAGCATATGCGATCTGACAGGCCGTGACGATTTCCAGCGCATAAAGATGGGTGTCGGCAAGAAGCCGCATCCCGACTATGACCTTGCAAAATGGGTGCTTGGCAAATTCGGCAGTGAGGACAGCGAGAAGATGAAGCAGTCCGCCGAAAACGCCTGTGAATGTCTCAGACTCATGGTTCAGGGCAAGACAGACGAAGCCATGAATAAGTTCAATTCGTAATTCGGAATTAGGAATTCGGAATTGCGGTGTCCTCTGACAGGGACAGATCTAAAATTTTTTAATTCGTGAGCGAAGCGAACACAATAATTCCGAATTCCGCATTACGAATTCCGAATTAATATAGAGAGAGGGTCAAGATGAATATATTCAGCAGTATTTTTTCGGAGCTTTCGGGGTATAAAAGCATCCGTGAAGCTATCGGCAAAAAGATATCGCCCGTCTCCGTGACGGGGCTTTCCCATATACACAGGGCGCACCTCATCCATGCCCTCAGCGGTGAAAAAATAAATCTCGTCATAACGGGTTCGGAAGCTGAAGCAAAAAAGCTCTGCGACGATATCAACACTATGGCAGGCTCGGAAACGGCTGTGCTTTTCCCGTCAAAGGAATATGTTTTCACTCCCGTTGACAGCACCAACCACGAATACGAATATATGCGTATCTCCGCACTTTCAAGAGCAATTTCGGGCAACTGCGGAGTTATCTGTGCAAGCATCGAGGCTGTCATGCAGCCGACTATTCCTGTGGGAGTCCTCATCGCATCTGCTGTCGAACTGAAACAGGGACAGGAAGTTGACCTGAAAGAGCTTTCCGCTACCCTTGCAAAATGCGGCTATCAGCGCTGTGAAAAAGTCGAGGGAGCATCACAGTTCTCAGTCCGTGGCTCTATTGTGGATATCTTCCCTGTGCAGGCTGACAAGCCTGTCCGTATTGAACTATGGGGCGACGAGATAGACACGATATCAGAATTCGAGACTGATTCCCAGCGCCGTACCGACCAGCTTGAAAGCGTAAAAATATCCCCTGCCAGCGAAGTTCTCTATGACGGAAACGAACTCGCCGATAAGATAGATGCACTCTGCAAAAAAGTCCGTGGCAAGCACATGGAGCTTGTCCGTGAGCATCTCGGTGCGGATGTACACAGATTGCAGGGCGGTGAAGTTCTCGCCCACGGCATGAAGTATTATCCCCTTGTCTACGGCGAGCCAACAACTGTTTTCGATTATATCGACGGAACTGTCCTTTTCAGCGATTATTCGGACATCATGGAAAACGCCAACGGCATAATGTCAAGGCAAAACGAGGATGTGAAAATACTCATCGAGGACGGACAGCTCTGCAAGGGTCTGGACGGCTATATACTCGAACTTCCGCAGATACATCATATCGCTGAAAAGCACGTTTGTCTCTATATGTCCAGCTTTATGCAGGGCGGCGAAAGAATAGACTTCCGCAGACTTGTCAGCTTTGAAGCAATGCAGACAGCTTCATGGAGCGGCGAGATGAAACAGCTTGTGGAAGACCTTGCTGATTTCAAATCCCGTGGTTACAGGATGATACTTGCGGCAGGAAGCGAAAAGACACTTGCCATAATCCAGCAGGACCTTAATGATGAGGGCATCCCGTGTGACCTTGCAAATCACGGAATAGAGCCGCAGAAAGGCAGAGTAGTCCTCATGTCGGGCAGTTTCTCAGGCGGCTTTGAATATCCCGAAAACAAGACCGTTCTCATAACTCAGGGACGCTCGATGGATTCCGCCAGAAAGAACCGCCGCAAAAAGAAGAACAAGGCCGAGGAAATACGCTCCCTTGCCGATATCACCGAGGGCGACCTTGTTGTACATTCAGGCCACGGAATCGGCAGATTCATCGGTATCCGCAAGCTGGAGCTTGAAGGTGTCACAAAAGACTACATCACAATACAGTACGCAGGTACGGATAAACTTTACATCCCCGTAACTCAGCTTGATATGGTATCAAAATATATAGGCCCTCGTGATGACAGCGGTGTCAAGCTGAACAAGCTCAGCTCCAACGAGTGGCAGAAGACCCGAAACAACGTAAAACACGCTGTTAAGGATATGGCGCATGAGCTTATCGCTCTTTATGCCAAGCGTGAGCAGAGTGTGGGATTCGCATTCTATCCCGATGACGAGATACAGCATGATTTCGAGGAGCGTTTCCCATACGTTGAAACTGATGACCAGTTGCAGTCTATCGCCGAGATCAAGGCGGATATGGAACGTGCAAGACCGATGGAGAGACTTCTCTGCGGTGACGTTGGATTCGGCAAAACGGAAGTTGCCCTACGTGCGGCTATGAAGTGCGTACTTTCGGGAAAACAGTGCGCTCTCCTTGCACCGACTACCGTTCTCGCATGGCAGCATTACCAGACCGCTCTGCGCCGTTTCGAGCATTTCCCCGTCAATGTGGAACTCCTCAGCAGATACCGTTCGCCGAAACAGCAGGAAGAAATAATCAAGAAGCTGAAACAGGGAAAAATAGACCTTATCATCGGCACTCACAAGATAATCCAGAAATCCGTTGTATTCAAGGATCTGGGACTTGCCATCATCGACGAGGAACAGCGTTTCGGAGTTGCCCACAAGGAGAAATTCAAGGAGAGTTTTTCGGGCGTGGATGTGCTGATGCTCTCCGCTACGCCTATCCCCCGAACACTGAATATGGCAATGAGCGGCATACGTGATATGTCCGTTCTTGAAGAACCTCCGCAGGACAGATATCCCGTCCAGACATACGTTATCGAGTACAACATCGGCACGCTAATTCAGGCGATAGTCCGTGAACTCCGCCGTGGAGGTCAGGTCTACTACATCCATAACCGAGTCGAGACTATACAGAGCTGTGCGGCAAAATTACAGCAGTTTCTCCCCGATGCAAGGATAGCCTATGCACACGGTCAGATGAGCGAGGACGAAATGTCCGACATCTGGGAACAGCTTGTGGAGCATGAGATAGATATACTCATATGTACGACCATCATCGAGACAGGTGTTGACGTACCGAATGTCAATACGCTTATCATCGAGGATTCCGACCGATTCGGACTTTCACAGCTTTATCAGCTCCGTGGCCGTGTTGGACGTTCAAACCGCCGTGGCTATGCATATTTCACCTATCAGCGTGACAAGGTGCTGACGGAAGTTGCCACAAAGCGACTGAACGCAATGCGTGAATTCACTCAGTTCGGAAGCGGATTCCGTATCGCTCTCCGTGACCTTGAGATACGTGGAGCAGGAAGCATCCTCGGAGGCAGACAGCACGGACATATGGAAGCTGTCGGATACGATATGTATCTGAAACTCCTTTCCGAGGCGATTGCCGAAGAAAAGGGCGAACAGCCTGAAAAGATACCCGAATGTCTGGTGGATATCCAGATAGATGCCCACATCCCCGAAAGCTATATTTCAAGCCTTAATCAGCGTATAGATATGTACCGAAAGATAATGCTCGTCAACGAGGACAGCGACAAGACCGACCTGATAGATGAGCTTATCGACCGTTACGGCGATCCGCCGAAGTCGGTGCTGGGACTTGTTGAAGTATCACTTCTGAGAAACAAGGCGGCTCATCTGGGTATCACCGAAATCTCGCAGAAAAACGGTGCTATGTATTTCTACACCGAGTATCTCTGTCCTGAGCAGATCGCAGCACTGTCGCAGGCTTACAAGGGCAAGATAACATTCAACGGCATGGGAAAATCCTACGTTTCCGTTAAGATATCGCCAAAAATGAAGCCTTTTGACATGATGAAAGAAACCGTTGAACTGATATATCAGAATCGTCAGGCAACTGCGTAAAATAAAAACACAATTAACATTTAATTAATAATAAATTCTGAATTTATTACGAATTCTCACAATAATTCATCACAATAATATGATAAAATAGTTACTATGAGAGGTTCAGGCATGATATTGTCTGAAAAAACGCTGCGGCAGTGCCAATGTCTGCCGCAGCACATCAATAAGGAGATAAACTATGAAATACAGAAATATACTCGCAGGCGCTATGGCATTTGCTTTAGCAGCAGCGGCAGCAGGATGCAGCAACAACAACGATACATCCGAGCCGTCATCAGTTCCCGAAACTACCGCTGCGACCGAGCCTGAGACTACCACAGCCGTGGAAACGACAGAAGCCGCAACCGAAGAAGTCACCGAGGAGGAACGCACTCAGCCCGAACCTGTTGAGGCTTCCGACCCTAATGCTGTCACTTTCGATGATGGAGATTTTTCATTCGTCACCGTTATTTCCGACGATGAGCAGGCGGCAGTGGGCGAGCTTTCGGTGGAGGAAGTAATGGGCAACAAGATGCTGAAATTCACTGATGACAATTCAGTTCCGCTTGAAGGAAAAGTCCAGAAACTCAGCATAAATGCGGCTCAGCTCGTAGGTCTTGAAAATCTGCCGAAGGTGCGTAAAATAGAATTCGACCTCTATGCCGAAGCCACCGCTGATAATTTCGTGAACGAGGACGGCGAGAATGTCAATGCTCCCGGCTGGATAGGCGGAGGCGGCGGAACTGTCACTTCAAGAGACGAAAAATGGTACGATTTCGATGAATTCTCAGGCGGCGAGTATGATTTTCCACTGTCAGGCGCAGTTCACGGCGAATTCAAGTTTCTGCTGGCAGACAGCGGTGTATGCTGGTCTGAGGATATGACAGCAGCTAATTTTCTCATAATGCGCTGGGGACTTTCCAACGAGGCTGATCTGTACCTTGATAATATCATTTTCTATGACGAGGACGGAAATTCAATCCCGATAGTCAACGAGCCTATCGAAGTGCCTGAGGGAGAAGAAGTTCCCGAAGAAGCTCCCGAAGAAGCTCCCGTTGAAGAAACCTCTGCGGAGCAGTAAACAGTTGATAATGCTTGTTTCATAATGAGCAGATATTATAGGCAACACCGCACAAAGCCCGCCTGACGGCTTGGCGGCGCATCTGCACCACCAGCTCTGTGCGGTGTTGCCTATAATCAAACAAAGGTCATAACCATATCGGGCGCAGATAATTCTGCGTCCACTTTTTTTGCGGATAAATATTATCATGAAAAAACAGCCAACAGCAGAACAACTTGCTTTCTATTACTGACAGCTTTGTAAAAAAATAACAAAAAAGATGCCGCTTATATGTCAAAGTGGTAAAAATTTTGGAAAACGGGCTGTTTTTGCGTGACATTTCATTTTTACTGTGATATAATATGGACAAGGT
>JAEDMD010000129.1 GCA_016303195.1 Oscillospiraceae bacterium
GGACAGCGTCCCCCTGACAAAGTAGTAAAGCAAGCGCAGCTATGCTTTACGGACGCTCCTCAATAACTATGCCTTACCACAAAAAAGTAAATGCTGTTGCCGTGTTTTTAAGTTCACGCAAATCAATTTTTGGTTATATTTTTTAAGAGGCAACGCCCCCCTTTGTTGCAATCTGTGTAACCTATGATTTGGGCTGTCGTGTATGCCAGCCCCTACAAAAAACTACACGTAACATAATAAAAAGGGCGCACAAAAGCGCCCTTAAATCACAAAAACTCAGTTCTTTATCTGTGATGCCACAAGACTTTCACCGCAGTAGATCTCTCTCAGCTTCGGCTTTTCGATCTTACCTGTGGGATTTCTCGGAACATCGGCAAAAATGATCTTATGTGGTCTCTTGTATCTCGGAAGTTTCTGACAGAATGAAGTGATATCCTCCTCTGTGCAGTTGTGGTCTTCCTTGATGGAAATAATAGCCGCTGCGATCTCGCCCAGTCTCTTATCGGGAAGTCCGATAACTGCAACGTCCTTTACAGCAGGGTGGCTTCTCAGGAAATCCTCGATCTGTACAGGATAGAGATTTTCACCGCCGCTGATGATAACATCCTTCTTACGGTCAACGAGATAGATAAATCCGTCCTCATCCTCCTGCGCCATATCACCTGTGAGCAGCCAGCCGTCCTTGAGAGTCTCGGATGTTGCCTTTTCGTCACGATAATAGCAGGTCATAACACCGGGGCCTTTGACATAAAGCTCGCCTACCTGTCCTCTTTCAACGGCATTTCCGTTTTCATCGGCGATCTTTACTTCCCAGCCGAAACCTGCCTTGCCTATCGCACCTACCTTGTGGATATTCTCAACTCCGAGATGTACACAGCCGGGGCCGATGGATTCGCTGAGACCGTAGTTTGTGTCATACTGATGGTGTGGAAAAACTTTCTTCCAGCGTGCAATAAGCGATGGAGGAACAGGCTGTGCGCCGATATGCATAAGTCTCCACTGACTGAGTTCATAGTCCTCGATTCGGATATCTCCTCTGTCGATGGCATCAAGAATATCCTGTGCCCACGGAACGAGAAGCCATACGATAGTACAGCCTTCCTCTGAAACAGTTTCGATGATGGAACGTGGCTTGACACCTTTCAGCAGAACTGCCTTACTGCCTGAATAAAGACTTCCGAACCAGTGCATCTTTGCGCCTGTATGATAAAGAGGCGGGATGCAGAGGAAAATATCATCCTTCGTCTGACCGTGGTGGTTCTGCTCGACCTTTGCGGAATGAACGAGACTGCGGTGCTTGTGCAGGATAGCTTTCGGGAATCCTGTTGTGCCCGATGAGAAATAAATAGCCGCATCGTCATCGTCTGTCAGCTTGATCTCAGGCGACGAACTGCTACAATTTGCAACAAGGCTGTCGTAGTGTTCGGAGAATGAAGGACATCCCTCACCCACATAGAAAATAAGTCTGTTCTTGCTGATCTCATCGGCAATCTCCTCAATTCTGCCGATAAATTCAGGACCGAACATGAGGATATCAACTTCTGCAAGATCGAGACAATATTTTATCTCATCAGCGGTATATCTGAAATTTAGCGGAACTGCAAGTGCGCCTGTTTTTAGTATTCCGAAATATATCGGCAGCCATTCAAGACAGTTCATAAGGAGTATTCCGACCTTATCGCCTTTCTTGACACCTCTCGAAAGGAGAAGATTTGCGAATCTGTTGGCTTTTTCGTCAAAAACCTTCCATGTGATCTCTCGTCTGTAATGGCACTCAGGATCGGGTTCGATAAGCTCGTATTCCTTCCATGTGATGCGTCTTACTTCGGTTATTTCGGGATTGACCTCCACAAGTGCAACGTCATTGCCGTACAAATCGGCATTTCTTTCAAGCAATTCTGTAATTGGCATTATCCATTTCCTTTCCGTCATGCAACTTTTACGCATAAAAACATAAAAGCATAAATTCTTTAAAGCATTAAACTTCTTATATTTTAACACAAAATAACAGGAAAGTAAATAGCTTTTTAGTTTTTTTCTCAACAAAAAAGCTCACCGTAATTTGTAACATTGTACAAAAATAAATGTTGTGCCATTATGCATCATCCGTCATTTACAGCGATATCCCTTTCATTTCTGCAAGCTTGCACGCTGTTACGCCTGATGGAACGGAAGCATTGATATCTGCATGATATTTTAACAAAATATCCACAATAGTCCTGTCTCCATTATAGCCGATCAGAGCCACCATAAGCGGAGTTTTGCCGAATTTATCCATTATATCGACTTCTGCGCCATGAGACAGAAGATACTCAACAACTCTCGCCATTCCGCTCTGAGCGGCAATATGCAGGTAAGAATAGCCGTTTTTATCCTGAAAATCAGGATTTTCACAAGCCGAAAGCATTTCAAGTGCCGCATCCTCATCACCGTCTGCAATTTTATAAAATAATTCATCCCTGTTCAGTTTGTCCATAAAATCCCTCCATTCAAATAGAAATGCCATAGCATCTTTAAAAATGCTATGGCTGTATTTTCTATATCTGCCATCTTTCTTTTTTTGGCATGATTATATTAGGCATAATCGCCCTTAATTCCGATCGTCCGATCATTCCTCATTAATTTCTGCATCAACAACGTTGTTTTCTTCAACAGGTGTTACATCAGTGCCTTCGTTGATCTTGACTTCTTCGACTACCTCGACAACATCAGCTTTCACAAAATGCTCCTGCTTATGACCGCATTTAGGGCAGAAAGCCTGCTCTTTAGTAACAGCCGCACCGCACTCAGGACAGGTAAACTTGTCCTCAAGCTCCATAAGACTTTTCTTAGCTTCTTCAAGCTGAGCGTTTTTGCTGATGATGTTCTCAACGTCGAAAGCATACTCCTCGGATGGCGCTCTGCTGATAGTCTCAAAGAACTTCTTTCCTATCTCAATGTAAGAATTATTGATATCAGCCTCGATCATAGCTATCTCACGCTTGATCTTTGACTTTTCAGCCATCTTTTTGAGATTATCAGTACCTGTTTTTGCACCCTTTGAAACTGTATTTCCGACAGAATCTGCAATATTTTTAACCTGATCTAAAATGCCCATAATAAAAACCTCCGTTCATTTTTCGGACTGCGTCCGCCTTTTGTAATATTATTTTACCACATTTGTTTATTGAAGTCAAGTATAACTTTTTCTTGCGTCACCAGAAGTTTTCACTGCATTCAGCGCACGGACTGCCGCATCTGAGAAATCACTGCAAACCGATGAATACAGTGTCATTATCTCATCATCAGCCGCCAATGTGTCGCCGGGACTGCAATGCATAATGATTCCTGCGGTCATGTCAATACGGTCATCCTTTGCAATTCTGCCCGCACCGAGCATAAGCGAAGTCATGCCTATTTCCTCACTGTCAACAGCAACTATCTTCATACGCTCCACCGCTCTCACGGTATACTTGCACCTTGCCTGCGGAAGAAGCGATATATCGTCGCAGATCCGCTCATCGCCGCCCTGAAGACGGATAGTCTCACGCAGTATCTTCAAAGCACTGCCGTCGGCAATTGCATTTTCAGCCATCGCCCTGCATTCTGCAAGTGTTCCCTTGCCTGCAAGACCGAGAATATTCGCCGCAAGCTCGATACATACATTATAAAGTGCGCCCTTTGATCTGCCGTGAAGGACTTCAACAGCTTCGGCTACCTCAAGGGCATTGCCCACGTTATTTCCGAGGGGGCTGTTCATATCCGTAACGACAGCACGGCACTTCTTGCCTGCGGAAATACCTATCTTTTCCATAAGACGAGCCAATTTTTCAGCATCATCCTTTGTCTTCATAAATGCGCCTGAGCCATACTTGACATCAAGCACGATAATATCAGTGTTCATAGCCAGCTTCTTGCTCATTATACTTGCACAAATGAGAGGTATGCTGTCAACTGTTCCGGTGGAATTTCTCAGTGCATATATCTTCTTGTCCGCAGGGCAAAGTTCACCGCTTTGGGCTACGATGGCAAAGCCGGTTCTGCGGAGGATATCCTGAAACTCCTCTATGGAAAGATCGGTGCGAAATCCCTCAATGCTCTCCAGCTTGTCGATTGTTCCGCCTGTATGGCCAAGTCCACGTCCTGACATTTTTGCCACAGGAACTCCGCAGGCTGCTGCGACAGGGCCGACAATAAGGCTTGTTTTGTCACCGACTCCGCCTGTACTATGCTTGTCCGCTGTAAGAGGGAGATCGAGGTGCATGATTTCGCCGCTGTCTCTGAGTGCCAAGGTCAGTGCGACCGTTTCGCTCTCAGTCAGTCCGTTAAGACACACTGCCATGAGCCATGCTGACATCTGGTAATCGGGTATCGTACCGTTTGTATATCCGCTGACGAGCCATTTTATTTCGTCATCGGCAAGCGCAATTCTGCGCTTAGTCTTGTTGATGATATCGATAATGTTCATAATTCACCTCCGATTCAAACTTATATTTATATTTTATCAGAATATTCACAGCATTTCAATAGTTTTTATGAAATGTTGATGAAAGTTTACAAAAAATTCATTATTATAACGCAGGCAACATATGGCATTCCCAGAACCGCACTTCCGACAAGATTAAAAATGTTCAGCACCGCTTTAACACCGATGATACTGCCGAACGAGCATAGCACCATCATTGACGCAACTCCCGTGAATATCCCGAATATCACCGAAATACAGCGGTTCGGACGCTTTGAATAATAGACTGCCATTATTATGATTATCACAGCGCATACGGCTGAAAAGATCAATTCCGTGTTCATTTTCTCATCCCTTTACAATAGTATGTACGCAAGTGCGAGTATCAGCTTCATGTCCGCCTTTTCCTTATAGAGAAGCCATATCAGCGCCCCGATCAGCAAAACATCACTGTCAGGTCTGCCATTCGGAAAAAGTTTTCCGAGAATATCATTTATCAGCTCGCTGTTTTTTTGCGGTCTATCATTATTCTCCGATATTTCGGGAGTCGGCAGTTCATCGTGCTGTGTGCGTCTGTGCATTTCCTGCGAACGCCTGACCGCCTCCATCCGCATCCTGTCCATGTCTCCGCCGCCGTATACAGCCAACTGCACCGCCTCCTACAAAATATCGTTCAGCAAACCGCTTTCCTTTGCGGCATTCCACACAGCTATCAGTTTCATCAGCTTCACCGCCCTGTCCACTCTCTCCTGCCGCTCAACTTTCAAGTGCGGTCTGAGAGCCATAAGAAGCTGAGTATTGCTGTCCTCGGAATTCATCGTGCCGATCAGTCCCGACAGCTTCACTAATCCGCTCATATCGGGCGATCCGCCGCTTGGTTCATCCGTTCCATCATTCATCATCTGCGCCAGTTCCGAGAGCTGTCTGACGCTTTCCTCGTCAGACAACAGCTCTCCAAGTTTTCCCATTACATCGTCCATTTTTATTTTCCTGACAGCTTCTTGTAAAGCGCCTGAGCCTGCGGTGTACTCATCATTTTTTCTATAAGTTTCGGATCATTCACCACTCTGCGGAATTTCTCCGCATCATTTTTGTTCATCGCAGAAAGTGCGCTGTCAAATTTTCCGTCTTCCAGCTCTTTTCGCAGTTTTTCGGGAGAAACTCCTATCTTTCCGCTCAAAACATTCAGCAGTCCGCTGAGCTTTTTTTCATCAATTTCTTTTCTTTCCATAAAAACCTCCATAAATCTGTTGAAATTTTTCTAAGAATGTGGTATAATGTTCATTAACGAATACCATAGGTGCATCCGACAGTCCGTGCCGTAAATGACACACCGACTTGCCATGCATCCTTTAGGGAGGGCTTTT
>JAEDMD010000130.1 GCA_016303195.1 Oscillospiraceae bacterium
AAGCGGATGGCTTCACGGGGGACTTTCAGTCCTGTATACTCGCCCTTGATGATCTCAACGCTCTCTGTGCGGTGCTGAACGAGGTCGGCATTGAAGCGGCTACATGAGAGTATCATGACGCTTCTTGCAGGGTCGCCCGCATTGCGGATATCGGTTATCTGAGCCGAACTCATATCAGCCGATGACTCGAACCTTAGCTTCACCATGTCGCCGATGGCGTACTCCTTGTGGGAATTATCCGCAACAACGGCAAGGTACCATGTATAGCCGTCCACCAGCTTGCCGACAACGGTATTGTCCGTCAGTCTGTTATCGCCTGCGTTCTCGATCTGATCGGCGGTGATATCTCCGAGAGTCTCCTTGGAGAACTTGTCCTCATAGCCGTCGCAGTAGCTTACGAAATAAGCCGAACGTGGAGACGGGATAGTCTCGATAGGCTGAACAGATGCCTGTTTAAGGGCAGAAAGCTGATCGTTGATATCCGATATCTGCTGAGAGAAATCGGTGACTTCGTTTGTGATAATCTGGTATGTACTCAGGTGAACGAGAAGATCGTCCATAGCTGACTGCAAGGCGGCATAATCCTTCATATCACGGGAATACATCAGACTGCGGTAGTCCTCCTTGATGCCTTCGGAGAGCGCCGATGGCTGTGCGGATTCGAGAGTACCGATATTCTGGATCATTTCGAGGATATTCAGTTCCTTGGTCAGTTTTTCCATTTCACGGTTGATGCTGACCTGTTCATCGCTTGGGTAGACCTGAGCGATGATGCCGCCGCTGCTGAGGCGGCCGCCGTCTGAAACATTGTAGCTTAGAGTGCCGCTGCCGCTGTAAAAAACAGGTTCTTCCTCCCTGATGAAAACGCCCTTGTACTCTTTCGAGGCGGTAGCGCTTGCCATGAGGGCAGAAACGGTGTCACGCTCCCTGTTACGGAAGTGCAGAACGATACTGATAAAGACGACGAGCAGCAGGATCAGCACGATATTACGCAGCAGCTTTACCATAAAGCTGCCTTCAGACCTGTAGATCCGCATTCAGCTCACCTTTTCTCAGTCGTTCTTCTCTGAAGCGTCCAGAATAGAAACGGCTCTTGCAGGGATGATAGTAGAGATAGCGTGCTTGTAAACGAGCTGCTGTTTGCCGTCGCAGTCGAAGATAGCAACATAGCTGTCGAAACCTCTTACCATACCCTTGAACTGGAATCCGTTGGTAAGGATGATAGTTACCATTATCCTGTCTTTTCTGCACTGATTAAGGAATACATCCTGCAGATTGATTGTTTTGTTCATACACATTCTCCTATTCTCAATACTTTAATCGTATATTTCGGGTCTCAGCGCACCTTAAAACGTCAGAAACCATTTTGGATGGAAATACACACAATACATTATAGCACATATAGAACTATTTTGCCATAGCTTTTTCGCATTTTTCTAAAATTTCATTTTTTTTATCAATTCCGTCTAAAAAAATCCAGTGAATACGGTCATTTTTTCTAAACCATGTCAACTGTCTCTTGGCATATCTGCGTGTTTCCTGTTTGATTATGGCGATACAGTCCTCCAGCGTCATCGTTTCCTCGAAGTATGGAACGAGTTCCTTGTAGCCGATGGCATTGGCGGCAGTCTTCATTCCGCTTGTCTGCCAGAGGTCACGGGCTTCTTCCACCAGACCTGCTTTCACCATTTCGTCCACACGCAGGTTTATGCGGTCGTAGAGCTTCTGTCTGTCGTGGTAGTTAAGACCGAATATCATCGAATCATAGGGGCTTTCCACCAGTCTGCTCTCGGCTTTCAGTTCGCTGAACCGCCTTCCCGTTACATGACAGACCTCCAGCGCACGAACCACTCTCACCAGATTATTGGGATGTATGCCCTCAGCGGCTTCGGGGTCAAGTTCCGCAAGCCTTGTATGAAGGGCGATATTTCCGTTTTCACGGGCAAAAGCGTACAACTCCTCACGGTAAGCCTCGTCACTTCCGCCATCGGAAAATTTCACGTTGTTCAGAAGTGAATCAATATAAAGTCCCGTACCGCCGACGATTATGGGCAGTTTTCCACGGGAGAGGATATCCGCTATTTTCTCATGGGCAAGTGCCACATAGTCCGCCGCCGAAAAGCTCACATCACGGTCAAGGAAGTCCATGAGATGATGGGGAATCCCCTGCTTTTCTTCTTCCGTCGGCTTTGCGGAGGCTATGTCCATGCCCTTGTATATCTGCATGGAATCGGCAGAGACTACCTCTCCGCCGTATTTCTTTGCAAGTTCCACGCCCAGCCATGTCTTGCCCGAAGCGGTAGGGCCGACTACTGCAAGGACAAAGGGCTTGTTATTCTTTCCGTTCATTATCAGTTTCTCCCGACTGTAAGAGCTTTTTCTTTCTGCGCTTGTTACGTATCAAATAAACCACGCCGAATATGGTCATTGCTATAAATACTACTGAAAAAACCTTGAATAAGCGCTTCATGATCTCCTCCTGAGCTACTGCTCCCTTCTCTCTGTCTCCTCATCCTCCTCATCTTCCTCAGCTTCTTCAACTATCTGAGTCGGCTCAGAGATAAGATTATCGTAAACCGTTACTATGGTCTTGGCGCAGATGGAAGCCGCAAGCACTCCGGGGATGAAGGCAAGGGCGAACACCATAGCTCCACGCACGAACTTATTTTTGCTTTTTACTATATCAGGACGTTTGATAAACAGTGTCATTACTCCGACAAATGCCACTGCAAAACAAGCAAGTGTATACCACACTTTTTCACTGATATGGAAATGCATCGGGGACATTCTCCTTTCAATATAATGCGTAATGCGTAATGCGTAATTGTTAATTCATAATGTATAATTAACTAATAATTGAATCGTGAATTATCATATCAGCTTTGCTAACATATTTCAATCTGTGAGCGAAGCGAACACCATAATTACGCATTACGAATTACGCATTACGCATTTATCATCAGGTTCTCTTGAATTGATGTGCAATGTTGTTCTTGGTCATGGTGAACATTACAGGTCTGCCGTGGGGACAATGGCGGATACGCTCATCGTAGTATACCTGCTCGGCAAGAGACTGCAATTCCGCCATATCGTTCCTGTCATTAGCTTTGATCGCCGATTTGCAGGCAACGGTATGAAGGATATCATCAAGCATATGTGACTGGGGATCGTGGGAATAAAGGATGAGATTTGCGGCAATTTCGGAAATTATCTCCTCCATGTCAAGCTCCATCATGAATGTGGGAACGGCTGTTGCGATAACGCATGGCTTCTCCGAAAAATCGAACTCAAAGCCGAGATCGGCTAAAAGCTCCGTATTTTCTTCCAGTGCGCTTACCTCGTCCCCTGTCATGAGAACACGTATGCCTGTCAGCAATTTCTGGCTGTACTGGCGGCAGTTGCGGCTTTTCAGACGCTCAAAGATGATGCGCTCATGAGCGGCGTGCTTGTCGATCATGATAACGGTATTATCCCCCACCTCGGCTATCACGTACAGACCGAAAGCCTCGCCGATAACACGTATCTTCGGCTTTTCCGTCCATACAGACTGCTCAGGTTCGGGAGCGGCTTCCTGCTTCACGGGAGCGCTTGCGAATGAACTTGTGTTGATGTAGCTGAATCCCTCCAGCGGTGCGGGTTCGGGCATTTCCGCAGACGGCTCAGGCTCTTTCACAGGTTCCGGAGCGCTCTGTACAACGGGACGGAGCGGCGGAGGTGACTGCACAACAGGTCTTGCCTGCTCCGTCGGCTGACGGGGTATCTCAGCTTTTGGCTCAGGCTTGCTGTATTCGGGGCAAACCTCGATATCCGCAGTTTCAAGAGGTGTATCATCATCTTCCTCCTCAGCCTTTTCAGTGATCGGCGCAGACTGTACAAACGGCTTGCTTTCCGCCATTTTCCGCTCAGTCTCCTCGATCTGCGAAACGGGAGTGAACATGAACTCCTGCTGTTTCATCTCCACAGGCTCAGGCTCTTTTTTCAGCCAGTCAGTCCGTGGTTTAAGCTCGAATTCGTAGATAAGTCCGTCATTCATCATGGCATTCTTCACCGCAAAATATATGGCATCCGTCACATTTTTCTCATTGGTGAAGCGGACTTCCGCCTTTGTGGGGTGGATATTGACATCCATTGCCGACGGCGGAAGTTCTATCATAAGGATGCAGGCAGGGAATTTGCCTGTCATTATCATGTTGGTATAGGCGTTTTCCAGCGCCGATGAGCAAAGCCTTGAACGGACATATCTGCCGTTGACGAAAAAGTTCTGGAATGCCCTGTTGTTCTTGGAATACAGCGGCTTTATTACATATCCCGAAACCTTTATCTTCTCGTATTCATAGTCCACGGGGATGAGGTCACGGGCAAAGTCTCTGCCATAGACCGCATAGACCGCCGAAAACAGCTCTCCGTCGCCGCTGGAGTTGAATTCCACACGATTGTCACGGATGAACTTGAATGCGATGTGTGGATGGGACATTGTTATCTTCTGGAGGATATTGCTTACCGCATTTGCCTCTGTTACGTCCTTTTTCATGAATTTTCGTCTTGCGGGGACGTTGTAGAAAAGGTCACGGATAATGATAGTCGTACCGTCGGGACAGCCGCTTTCGATGTGGGACTTCTCCTCGCTCCCCTCGATATTGTAGACCGTTCCCAGTTCGTCGGACTTCTGCTTTGTCAGCACCTCAACTCTCGAAACAGCCGCAACTGATGCAAGCGCCTCGCCACGGAAGCCGAGAGTGAGGATATTTTCAAGGTCATCCTTAGTATTTATCTTGCTGGTAGCATGGCGGAGAAATGCCTTTGGTACGTCGCCGAATGACATTCCGCAGCCGTCATCGGTGACACGCATAAAGGTCACACCGCCGTTTTTTATCTCAACGGTGATATGCCTTGCGCCTGAGTCGATGGAATTTTCCACCAGCTCCTTGATAACGGATGAGGGACGCTCAATTACCTCACCTGCGGCAATAAGCTCGGATATTTCTTTGCTGAGTATATTGATAGGCGGCATCGCCATGCTCCTTTCTTAGTTATGGGCTTACACTATTTTCCTGTTTTTCGGTATTATTATCACTCCGCCTGCGTTTATCTGCTCGGCTTCGTAGTCCTCCGCTTGGAGCATACCGAACATTTTCTGTGATATGACTGCGAATGGATAAGCCGACGGTTTCTCGCCTGCGATTATCTCACTTTCGGGTGTTATACCGTCGGATGTCTCTATTCCCGTCTGTATAGTCCTTATCTGCGGCATTACCCAGAGGATACGTGCGAAATCCTTCAGCTTCTGTATTGCATCCGCTTTGTAGCTTCCGTCATCGTTGACAACTTCTTCTTCGGGGATGACGAGCATGAACTCGAACTCCTTTTCGGTAGGCGAGCCATTGAGGAAAAATCCCCTTATCTCGGAAAATCCGCCGTACTCGAAGCAAGCCTGCTTGTAATCGTTGGAGCGGTGGTCAGTGTAGCCGAGGGTGTAATTATCCTCCAGCTTTTTCTGATTCCAGTCATTTATCTCGTCGATGCTCTCGTTTTCGGATTCGTTCACACCGCACTTGAAACGCAATCCTGCGTAGTCAAGGTAGCTTTTAAGCATCTTGACTGTATCGTAATCTATCTCGTATCTGCTGAATTCAACAGACAGGCTGAAATATGCGGGCATAAGCGCCCCCCTCTCTTAATTAATTCGTAATTAGTAATGTTTTATGTTTATGTTGTTATTATAATAACGAT
>JAEDMD010000131.1 GCA_016303195.1 Oscillospiraceae bacterium
TGCTTTACGGTCGTTTCGCAATAACTATGTCTTACCACAAAAAAGTAAATGCTGTCGCCCTTTGACTGATAATAGCTGATATTGACATTTTTCCAAAAACACATTATAATATAATAGACGAATTGTACGCAGAGTTAAGTAATATTACCTCAAATTTTATGCTGTCCCCCTCTGACAGCTTTACGAAAGGATGATAAGGCATGAAAAAAATACGCATTGCAGCCTCTGTCATGGCTGCGGCAATGGTATTCACAAGCGGCGCTTTTTCAAAGAATATAGGCAGTTCCTCAGCGATTGCGGATACCAGGATCACTTTTGAACAGTTCGATAAGAATATCAACGGCGGTGAACCTATAAGAGGCGTTGATATCTCATCTATCATTGCTCTTGAAAAATCAGGCGTAACTTTCAAGGACGAAAACGGCAACGAACAGGATATTTTTAAAACTCTTTCCGAGCATGGTGTGAATTACATCCGTGTGAGAGTCTGGAATGAGCCTTATGACAGCAATGGAAACGGCTACGGAGGCGGTAACAATGACGTATATACCGCCGGTCTGATCGGAAAACGTGCCGCTGAATATGGAATGAAACTGCTGGTGGATATCCATTATTCCGACTTCTGGGCTGACCCTGCAAAGCAGACCCGTCCGAAATACTGGGCTGAACACAACAACACAAAGCTGGCAGGAGAAATATACAAGTGGACATCATGGGTATTGCAGAGCGTTTCCGAAGCAGGCGGAGATATCGGAATGGTTCAGGTAGGCAACGAGACTAACTGCTTCTTCTGCGGTGAAAAGGATATGTATGAGATATGCAAGCTGTTCGCAAGCGGAAACAAGGCTGTCCGTGATTTTGACAAGAATATCCTCATCGCCCATCACTTCGCAAATCCGTCCACAGGTCACTATGACTGGTACGCTAAAGTCATGAACGAGTGCAAGCTGGATTATGACGTTTTCGCAACCTCTTACTATCCCTACTGGCATGGCTCAATCGAGAATATGAAAAAGGTCATGAAGGATATCGGCGACAAGTACAATAAATATGTAATGGTCGCAGAGGTCGCTTATCCCTACACAAACGAGGATGGAGATCATTTCGGAAACTCCGTTACAAGCAGTTCGTCCGGCTGTGACTTTGCTTATGAGATCTCTGTTGATGGTCAGGCTGACTGCCTTACCGATGTATTCAAGGCTGTTTCGGAGATGAACGGTCACGGCATCGGAGTTTTCTACTGGGAACCTGCATGGATAGGTGCGGATGGCTCAGATTATGACAAAAACAAGGAATTATGGGAAAAATACGGCAGTGGTTGGGCTACCTCATACGCTGCGGAATTTGACAAGGATGTTGACAAAACAGGCGGTTCGTCCTTTGACAATCAGGCGCTTTTTGATTTCAGCGGAAAGCCCCTTGATTCACTGAACGTGTTCCTCAATGTCTATCCGCAGGCTAAAAAGCAGGTCACAACAACAACTACTACCACCGCATCTGCAACTACCACTGTTACCACAACTGCCTCAGAAGTTGCAGTCCCCGAAAAAAGTTGTAGGATAATGGCTATCGGAGACTCCATCACCGATGGATACGGAGTTGAAGGCTCATACAGAAAATTCCTCTGCAACGGCCTTGCCGAAAAAGGCATAAACGTTGATATGGTCGGCTCTAAGGGCGGCGGAATGATGGCGGAATACAAGGATGAAAAGACAGGCAAGTCCTTCAGATATGACAACGATAACACGGGTTACAGCGGCTATGCTATTCAGGAATACAGCGGCAGAAACGGCATTCTTGAAACTCTCAGATCAACTGACTGCCTTTCCGAAAATCCCGATATCGTCATTCTCCAGATAGGAACTAACGATGTTATCGACAATCATGAACTTGACAAGGCTGGTGAGCGTCTCAGCGGACTGGTGAAGTATATTCTTGAGAATATCCCAGAAAATTCGGCACTTTTCGTGACTACCATCCCCGATGTCGATCCTAACCGTTCGGGTGTTTATGAATGGTTCGACAACTACCGTCACAGCGCCGACTGGCAGACTCAGTACGACGATACGACAGCCGAAAGCAACATACATAAAGCAGTCGCAAAATACAACAGCGATGTTCAGACTGTTGTTGAAGCTATCGCAAAGACCGACAGCAGAGTTCATTTCGCTGACGTAAACAGCGCTGTTACTGATGTAAAATCTCAGCTTGGCGACGGTGTTCATCCAAACAATGACGGCTACAAGGCTATGGGCGACTACTGGACTGACATAATTTCAGACTTTATCATCGGTTCACCCGTAACTGTCACAACTAAGCCTGCAAACATCATGATCGGCGATCTCAATGGTGACAAAACTGTCGATGTCTACGATCTCATCGCACTCCGCAAGGCTGTGCTGAAAAAGGCATGCATTGCCGAGGGCGACTTCAACAAGGACAAGGAACTCGGTGTTGCCGATCTTGTTTCCATGCAGTCATTCCTGCTTGGAAAAAAATCAAACTAAAATAACAGCGGCGGATTGATCTCCGCCACTGATACAAATTTTATCAAGGAAGAATTATGTACGAAAACAAAACAGAAGAAATACCTGTCAAAGCTATTCTCGCCTGTGTGGATACGGGCGAATTCGATGCCGAGACTTCAATAGGCGAACTGGCTGAACTTGCTTCAACTGCCAATGCTGAAGTTGTGGGAAGTATCATCCAGAAGCGCCCGTCCTATGATCCTGCCACCTGCATGGGCGCAGGCAGGCTTGAAGAACTGAAAGAACAGCTTGAACCGCTCGGTGCTGAACTGGTCATTTTCGACCACGAACTTACCGGCGTTCAGGTGCGTAATATCGAGCAGATACTTGATGTCAGAGTCATCGACAGAACCACGCTTATCCTCGATATCTTCGCTCAGAGGGCACGTACCAAAGAAGGAAAACTGCAAGTCGAACTTGCTCAGCAGAAATACCGTCTCCCCCGTCTAACGGGCATGGGCACTTCCCTTTCAAGACTTGGCGGCGGTATCGGTACAAGAGGCCCTGGTGAAACTAAGCTGGAAACTGACAAGCGCCACATCCGCAAAAGGATATCCTACCTTGAAGCGGAACTGGCTGAACTCAAAAAGCACCGTGACTTCTCACGTTCACGCCGTAAAAAAGACGGTGTTCTCTGTGCGGCTATCGTCGGTTATACAAACGTGGGAAAATCAACACTTCTCAATGCGCTGACCGATGCAGGAGTTCTTGCGGAAAATAAGCTGTTCGCAACTCTTGATATAACATCACGCTCTATCGAGCTTCCCGACGGAAGAAGCGTCATGCTTATTGATACTGTTGGTCTGATACGCAGACTTCCCCACAATCTCGTCGAGGCTTTCAAGTCAACTCTTGAAGAAGCGGCGGCGGCTGATATCATACTCAATGTACAGGATCTTACCTCACCTGAAATAAAGGAACAGGCAGAGGTCACCGCTCATCTTCTCTCTGAACTGGGCTGTGACGGTATCCCGCAGATCTACGTCATGAATAAAGCCGATGCCGCTGAGTTTACCGATACAGTTTTTGAGGATGACGACACTGTTATGATAAGCGCAAAGGAACAGACAGGTTTCGACAAACTGCTTGACTGCATCATGAAGAACCTTCCCGAAACCGCTAAGCGCATGAATCTGCTCATTCCATACGACAAGACCGCCTTCATCGGCAGGATACGTCAGGAGGGCAAGGTCTTTTCCGAGGAATACACTGCTGACGGAACTGCCGTTGATGCGCTTGTCGATATAAAACTTGTCAAGGAAGCCTCAGCATTTCTGGTGTGAACCGCATTTATTCTGATTAAAAGAAATAGCCTTATTCTAAGGATTTTTGTATAAAAGCCACAAAAAGCCCGACAAAATATCTACCTCTCAAAACTTGAAAATATTGTCAATTCATGATATAATTATAAAAGTGAATTATAATAAAATCTAAAAATCTGTCTTAACAAGCCGTCGTGACATCTTGGAAAGACAGATTCTAAGAAAGGAAAACTTTATGACCAAAAGGCTATCAGCTATTTTTACATCTGTGGCCCTTGCTTTAGCTATGACTGGATGCAGCAGTTCAAATTCCGAAACCTCAGAAGAACCGTCTGCTTCGGAATCTGCTCCGTCATCCGCTGTTACCGAGTTTTCAGCGGAGGAAATATCAGATGACACAAATACAGAGGAGGGTGCAACTGCACATATCAGCCCTATGGAAAAAATCACTGTAAATATGGGGTCTCAGATCTCCGTTAATGAGACGATAAGCCGAAAAAACGGCTCTAATACAATTGAACTTCCCATAGCTGACTATATCAGCGACGGCGATCTTATTCAGTCCTTCACCTTCGTTATCTACGGCGAGGGCGGAAATATCAATGAATTCAAGGGCGGATGCGGTATTTCCGTTTCGGGCGAATGCCCAGCCGCTACCGATACCGGCTGGTATCAGTCAGAGGAATTCAAAGCCCCCACCGAAGGCGCTTACGGAGAGATCACTTGGGAAGTTCCTGCTGATGTCGCTAAATATATCAATTACAGCGGAAACCTCCAGTTCGGATACTACTGGGGCGACTGTTCAAGCATTCGCCTTGACAGCGTTATCTGCCAGTACACACGTACAAAGAATGTCCCCGTTGACGGCTCAGTCTCAAAGGATGTGGGCATGACAATCAGCTATAACGATGAGGAGAATTATTTCCGTGTTCCGCTGGATTTCGTTCCCGAAAACACCGTTCCCGAAGTAATTACCGCTCATGTCAAAGCTGACGGAAGTTTCGGCAAATTCAACGGCGCTTTCATGTACGGCTCTCAGCTCGGCAATTATACCGATAACGATATCGCAGTAATCAAAGACAGCGACGAACTCGAACTTTCATGGTTCGTGCCTGTTTCAGTTAAGAATATCTGCGCTAAGGGCGGAGAAATGATGCTCGGCTACTGGTGGAGCGAACAGTCGGATGCAACTCTTGAATCAGTCGAGGTAAAATACAGCAGTGCTGATACAACTTCATATGTGGAGGATATTTCCGCATACGAGAGTGCAGGAGACGAAACAAGCAATTTCCGTTCAGCTTCTGAGATAGTTCAGGCTATCAACGCAGGCTGGAATCTCGGAAATGCTCTGGACAGCTACAATACAGGCTTCAAGGGGCTTGCTACTGAAAGCGGCTGGGGTAATCCGATAACTACAAAGGAACTTGTGGGAACTGTCAAGAGCGCAGGCTTCAATACCATCCGTATCCCTGTAACGTGGGGCGAGCATATGGACGGAAATGACATACAGAAAGAATGGCTCGACCGTGTTCAGGAAGTCGTTGACTATGCATATGATTCGGATATGTTCGTTATCATGGATATGCACCATGATGATTATATCTGGTTAAAGCCCACAAATGACAGCTATGAGGCAAACAGCACAAAGCTGAGATCAATATGGGCGCAAATAGCCGAAAGATTCAAAGATTACGATGACAGACTTATCTTCGAGGGCATGAACGAACCACGAACTGTCGGAAGTGCTTTGGAATGGATGGGCGGAACTGCCGAAGAAAGAGCAATTGTAAACAAGTACGAAAATGATTTCGTCAAGACCGTCCGTTCATCAGGCGGAAACAACAGGGAGCGTACACTTATCGTTACCTCATATGCCGCTTCTGCTGAAAGCGTCGCTCTTAAAGATGTCAAGATACCTGAGGGCGGAAATATCATAAT
>JAEDMD010000132.1 GCA_016303195.1 Oscillospiraceae bacterium
GCTGCCTTTGGCAGTCCTTATAATAACACCAAATTTCAGGAGGACCGCCGAAGGCAGCCCCTACAATTTCTTTATTACATTCGGCAAATAGTTTTGAAAATTGAATTCCATATTATTATTCAGCCTGCAAACAAATGAAAAAGGACGGTCAATGACCGTCCTTTTGATAAAGATCAAGTATGGATGAGCGTTTTACTGCATTCCGCCTCTTACGTAGAAGTTATCCTGAATGATGAGAGCGCATCCGCCGAGGAAATTGTTCTTGCCGTCCAGCTTGCTGAGTACAACTCTGTCAGCGATCTCCTCGCTTACAAGACGGATCATCTCTCTCTTTACGTAATCAAACTGCTTTTCGTCCAGCTTGAAGTTATGGAGAACTATTCTCTTTGCAAAATGGCTGATAGCCAGATTGTTGATAAGAACAGTATACTTTGCGATGATATCGTCAACAAGGTTCTTTACAGGTTCTTCCTTGCTCATAACAGCCTTGAAGACAGTCTCCATGTTGATATTATTCTTGTCGCCGTTTGTTACATCGTAGAGTACAGGTGTCTTTTCTCTTGAATAGATCTCATAAACAGCATTGAGCATAGCTGTTCTTGAAAGCTCAGCCTTTACAGAGCCGTTTGGATAGCCCTCATATGATTTTCCGTTAGGGCATACGATATACTTTTCGATGGTTGAAGTATAGGATACATAGTCAGCGGAAAGCTCATTCTTGTTGATGATAGCTAAGTTTACCTGATTTCCGTTGTGGATGAAAGCCTGATTTGTCTGGTAGCCGTTCTGAGTTCTGAAATCATTGCTTGCAAGAGCCATAAGGCCGATGGCATTGCCGCAGTGGATCTCGAAATCGAGACCGCCTGAGAGCTTGTCGATGAAGTTAGTGAAATCGAGAACGCCGTCCTTGTAGAAGATCTTGAGTTTGCCCCACATAGAAGGAACAACACCTACGCCGAGACCGAGGATCTTGTCCTTGGTGAGCGCACTGTTTTCTACCATTTCATTACTTGTCTTGATTATGTAGTTTATGATGTCTTTGCTTGTTGTGCGGTCGTCGATGACCATGCTTGCTTTGTCGAGGATCTCAGAATTAAGATTTGTAAGACCGATGCTTACTTCCTTCTCATCAACAGTAGCGCCGAGTGCAAAGCGGCTGTTTACGTTGATATCGATGAGGATCTTTCTTCTTCCCTTCTGGAGCTTCTCGGTGTTAACGGGAGCTTCGCCGATCTCCACAAGAACGCCTTCCTCTATCATTTCGTTGGTTATGATAGTAACTGCGGCTCTTGTGATCTCCAGAGCGCTTGCCACATCGACTCTTGAGATCGGGCCTGATTCCCTGATAACACGAAGGATCTGCATTCTGTTCCTTCTTTTAAGATCGAGCTTGCTAATACCTCTTTTTTCCATAGTAAACAACTCCATTTCTGCTATGGTAAAAGTGTGATGTCTGCACCCGAAACTACCCCTGAGTGTCCGTTTTCGGAAATAACGAAAACACAAGTTCAGGACTTTGCAGTCATGTTCTTTTCAGCGGTGCCCAACCGCTTACGGGAACAAGTTTACCATAAATAATTTTTTCAGTTTCTGTAAAAATTCTTTTACATATATATATTATAACACACTCAGAGTAAAATTCAAACACATTATCGTAAAAAATATTAAAATCAGCGTTTTGGACAAACTCATATTCCCTTTTTTGTTAAAAATTCCGTGAGCTGAACAATCAGAGGAAGTGTCCCCAGTGAAAGGACAGTTCCGAATGTAAAGATTTCGGAAGCGAACAGTGAATTCTTACCATATCTGACGCACTGGAGAGTGCAGAGAGCGGCAGGCGGAGCGGTGGCGGCGACTATTACTGTAAGGAGGACTTTTTCATCGATATTACGTGCAATGATAGCAAGTATAACAGACAGCAGAGCAGGGAACAGCAGGAGCTTCAGGAAGCACACATAATACACCCTTTTTTTCCTGAGAAGTGCAGGTATGTTGGTGTCCGCCATAGTAACACCACTTACTATCATAGCTATCGGAGTGTTTACCTCTTTGAGCATATCCATAGCCTTTGCAGGGACTTCGGGCAGTCTGATGTGGAAAGCGAAAGCCACGAGTCCGAGAACGATAGAAATAACTGTCGGAGAATAGAGAACTTTCAGTGCTTGTTTCATGTCACGTTCACCTGTGAGCATTATCATGCCCTGAGTCCATGCGATGAGGTTGAACATAGTGATGAAAGCGGCAAGGTAGAAAACGCCTTCACTGCCGAAAAGGGCGGTAACAAGGGGGATACCCATGAATCCGCAGTTGGAGTATACCGAGGAGAAGCGTTCTATTTCGGTATCACGTCCGTCTTTTTTGCGGATGAAGATGTAGCAGCAGCTCAGGAAAACAGCGTAGGAAATACCCGAAAGCAGGAAAGTGAGCATGAGATTTTTCACAAGTTCGGGGCGGTAATCTGTCTGGTAGGACATAAAAATGACCACCGGATTAATTATCTGCATGAGGAATTTGGACAGGTCTTTGTTTGATTCCTTGCTGATGATGCCTGTTTTTGAGCAGAGAACACCGCAGAGGATGAGAATGAGCATGATGATGGTTTGCCGAAGAATGGTTTCTGACATTTTATATTATCCTTTCTTTTTCAGCCTTTGGCTATTAGCTGTAAATACGCATAAAAACGGCAGCCATTAAAGCTGCCGAATCATTTAACTATGTCATGCGGAAGGACTTTCCAGCAGTCGTCCTCCATTTTAACGTAATAAGCGCCGCCGAGTATCTTATCATCACCAAATTTATAAATTACCGTGACAAAATATCCCTTATCGGCTATTATCTCTCCATCGGCAGTTTTTGCCCCGTAGAGATGTGCAAGGTCATAAAGATAATCTTCAGCATCATGAAGTTCGTCCTTGCTCATGCGCTTGACTTTCTTTATTTTTTTAAGTTTTACAGCCTTTTTTGAAAGGCTTTCATAGTTTGTGATGAGATTGTCCCATTCGCCCGAATCCTTAAAATGCTTGATAAGCACTTTAGGCAGACCCATTGAATAGTAATCCTCACCGCCTTCAACGTCAACAACGCAGTTCCAGTAGCGGTGAACAGCGCCACGGCATCCCGTATGATTGCGGATCGCCGAGAAGCATATGAAGAACACCAGAAGAACTCCCACAAGCGCAAGTCTGCGTCTTCTCATGAGAACTTTCTTGCTGACTCTACGCCGCTTAGCTGGCCTTTTCGGGACTTGCGGTGCAGGCGGTATGTATTCGTTATCCTTTAAAGTTTCTGTATTCTGAACAGGCACAGCAGTCTGTTCATGTTCTTCGGGAACATATTTCGGGGCAGACTTCAGAAAATCAAGCGGGTCTGTCTCATCAGCAGAGACTTCTTCATTTTCTGTCGGGATATCCTCTGTCTCGTCGTCTTCAATTATGTCCGTGATCCCGAAGTCCTCTGATACGGTATCAGTTGTTTCGGTTTCTTCATCGCTGAATGAAGCATCCTCAGCCGCCGCAAGCGATTCCTCGCAGCCGCAGATACCGCCATCAGGTATTTCCTTTCCGCAGAATTTACAAGTCTCCATGTTTCCCCTCCGAACAGCACACCCGTGCTGAGATTATTCCCCTTAGTTATCGAGGCCGTAGAATGAAGTGCCCTGACCGTTCATGATCTTCCAGCCCTCGCCTTTGATTTTTACAACATATACCGTGGTTTTTTCATTGTCGCCTTCGGTATTCTTATACTTATAAGTAACGGCATAGCCTTTTTTGATTTTGATATCATCTGCTTCAACGTCCGCATCGCAGACCTCAGCCGCACTGAGAAAATACTTTTCCGCATCCTTGAGTTCGGAATTCTTCATATCCTTGACTTTAGATATTTTGCGGAATTTCGGCTTTTTATCCCATTCATCCATGCGATTCTCCACATCGTCGTTATAGTCCTCGACGAGTTCCTGCCAGAGGTCATTATCTTTCAGTTCAGCGATACCGTCATCGGGGAGAGTAAGCGAATAATAGGTCTTTCCGCCATGTTTGCTGTAACGTGAAGTGAAATATTTTCTGACAGTACCCTTGAAGCCTGAACTTCCGAACAGACAGCAGGCTATAATTATGAAAACTATCAGCACCGCCGCAACGATAACGGAAAATTTCAAAAAACTGCCGTCATCCTGCTTTTTTACGGTATAATTTGCTTTTCTGATAGCAGGGCCTTCAGAAGCAGGAGTTTCAGCCGCAGAGGGCTTAATGAGGTTTATGTTGTCGTTTAAAGCGGAAGTGCCTGTATTTTCGGTGGCATCGTCATCGGCGGCAGGTGTGATGTCGGGATCATTCTTTGCCTGCTGTTCATGGATAGCACCCGGACAACTGCATAAAGCGCCTTCTTCAAGTTCTTTTCCGCAATATTTACAAAAAGCCATTTCAAAGACCTCCGTATCAAATTATATTTTACCATAAAGGCAGTAATGTGTCAAGTGAGAGAAAAGCTGTTTTATGCAATAAATCCGTCGTTTCTGAACACAATGACAGTGGAGTCGGAATAAATGTTTTTATTTGGACTGAACGTCATTTTTCTCCTTGCTGCATTTCGAACAGATGCCGTAGAATACAGTCTGGGACGAATCTATTATGAATCCGTGATGTTCTGCAATATGACTGCTTATCTCAGCAAGATGGTCACAGTTCAGATGTATCAGCTTTCCGCAGTTGAGGCATTTCAGGTGGAAGTGGTTGTGACACCCCTGTTCCTCGTCGATATACTGAAAGCAGGCGCAGGTCTTGCCGTCGAATGAATATTTCCTGACAGTGCCCTGTTCAACAAGTCTGTCAAGCTGACGGTAGATGGTAGCAACTCCCACAGGAGTTCCCTTTGCCGAAAGATATGCGCTTATTTCCTGTACATTAGTATGCTTTTCCTTATTTTCAATAAGATATGTCAGTAGATTCTCTTTCTGTTTTGTGTTATATCCCTGATCCTTTTTCATTTTGTCCTCCGCAGATATCAGCCGGGAATGACTTTCCAGCCTTCGCCGCTGATCTTTACAGCAATAGCGGCATCATTTCCGTCTTCTTTGCCGTTCTTTAAATAAGTGTAGCTGACCTCATAACCCTCGGTTATGTCGATATTGTCTGCGGATAATTGAACTCTTTCGGCGCACTGCTTAACGAAATAATCCTTGATCTTGGTGATCTGTTCATCGGTAACAGGGAAGGAATCCTTGATCTGTCCGAAAGTATACTCATTATCAGCGAGATCGCTGCGGTTTTTCTGCTGTTTGTTGAAATCACTGACAGCGCTGTCGAATTCGCCCTTATCCTTCATATCCTGAATATATGCATCGGGATACATATAAGAATAGAAAGCCTCACCGCCGTTGGTGCTGAATGAAGCATCGAAACATTCTTTCAGTGCATCCTCATAGTTTTCGCTTTGTTGGGAAACAGCGGGGTTAGACACCGGCTTTTCCTGTTTCTGACCGCATGAGGTCACAAGTGCAGCAGACATAATAAAAGCCGCCGCCAATGAAACTAATCTTTTCACAAATACTCCTCCATTGATTTTTTACGCTTATAATCATTATATCACAGCCCTACGTATATGTCAATTTAGTTGTTGGTTATTAGTGCATAGTGCATAATAGTGAGTGGCAAGTAGTTAGTGTTGATTAGCAGGGCAACAGCATTTACTTTTTTGTGGTAAGACATAGTTATTGCGAAACGAC
>JAEDMD010000133.1 GCA_016303195.1 Oscillospiraceae bacterium
AACATCTTATTTTTTGAGGGTTAGTGTCCAAGATCATTGACAAGTGTACATGTTGCCGTGTAAATCTCAATAAATCCCCTTTACATTTTTCCCCGTAAATGTTATAATGAAAATAGTATCATTTTTAGGAGGATGGATATGAGAATCAATCCCGATATTCAGGAAAAACCCGATCATCTGCATTATCCTGCCTGTCTTGGGAGAAAGACTGAGATAGAAAAGCAGTCACTTGAGATACTTCTCTATACCCTTGCCGCATTGGCGTTCCCCACTATTATCAGCATCATGGGAGTCAGATTTGCTATGTTTTCGGCGCTCCCCGATATTATCTTCGGCGAGGACGGCGTAAAGACCGCATTTTTTCAGGTGTTTGAATTCTTCATGATAGCAGTGCTGGCATTGCTTGGATGCACTAAATATAAAGTATTTGACGTTATTGTCATGCTCATATACATCCTTATGGTCATAATTTCCTTACTGTTCAACGAAACTACCGCTGATGCACTGATTGTTATAGCAGGACTTGGCGGAATATGGAAAAGTATAGGCTCGTTCAAAGCGTGGAACGACTACGAACAGCTTATGAATACCGAGGGATTCCCTATTTTCAGCGTGACACTGGCTGAGCATGATGAAAAGATAGCGAACGAGAAAAACGGCATCCCATCACAGCCCTCAGGCATTGACCCGACTATCGCCGCTCAGTATGTGATGTCACAGCTTTCAAGCGGAAATGCTGACAAGATAATGCCTGCCATCGGCGAACTTCCACAAATTGCCTCATCGCCTTCCGTAAGGCGGTATATGCCCGAAGGTCAGAAAGAAAGCGTTATCCTTGAAAGCCCCATGAAATTTGACGTATAACAGGAGGTCAGCTATGTTTGCAAAGGTATCAAGTCTCGGACTTTTTGGTCTGAATGCATTCCCTGTTGATGTGGAAATAGATATAAGCCGTGGAAATCCGCAGTTTGATATAGTAGGACTTCCCGACACTGTTGTAAGAGAGAGCCGTGAGAGGATACGTTCAGCTTTGCGTTCATGCAATATCAGCTTTCCCGTGGCTCAGGTAATGGTCAATCTTGCCCCTGCCGACACAAAAAAGAGCGGTTCAGTGCATGATATGGCTATTTTTATGGCTGTTCTTGAAGCGCAGAGGCTGCTCAACATCACAACTGACGGATGCACATTCATCGGTGAAATATCCCTCAACGGCGATATCAGGCGGATAAACGGAGTTCTTCCGATGGTCATGCTTGCACGTGAACTGGGTATAAAATCGGTTTTTGTTCCCTATGACAACGCATCCGAGGCATCGGTCATTGACGGAGTTGAGATATACGGTGTAAAGAACGCAAGCCAGCTTATAGCGCATTTCCGTGGCGAGGAGAATATCCCGATATATCCGCATTACAACATCCCTGAGACAGCTTATGACGAAGTGCTTGACTTCTCCGATGTAAGAGGTCAGCAGTCTGCCAAGAAAGCCCTTGAAATAGCGGCGGCAGGCGGTCATAATGCCCTGCTCATCGGTTCGCCCGGAAGCGGTAAGAGTATGCTTGCAAAGCGTATGCCGTCAATACTGCCTCCGCTGACATTTGAGGAATCGCTGGAAACCACGAAGATACATTCAATATCGGGACTTCTCAGCGACGATATGCCTATCATCACGAAGCGTCCCTTCCGTTCACCTCACCACACTATTTCGTCCGCAGGTCTTGCAGGCGGCGGAACTATCCCCCATCCGGGCGAAGTTTCGCTGGCGCATAACGGAGTGCTGTTCCTTGATGAATTGGCTGAATTTGACAGAAAGACACTGGAAATACTCCGTCAGCCGCTGGAGGACAGAAAGGTCACTATTGCCCGTGCATCGGGAACAGTTACCTATCCATGCACTATTATGCTCATCGGTGCGATGAATCCGTGTCCGTGCGGATATTTCGGACATCCGAAGCGGAAATGCATATGTCCGCCGAATAAGGTTTCGGGCTATTTATCGAAGATATCAGGCCCTCTGCTTGACAGGTTTGACCTGCATATCGAAGTCGCTCCCGTGGAATTTGAAGACCTTTCATCAAAGTCAAAGGAAGAACCGTCATCGGCTATCAGGGAGCGTGTCATTGCTGCACGAAAGATACAGGAGGAGCGCTTCAAGGGAACGCATATCACCTGCAATGCGCTGATAACTCCCGATAAATTGCAGGAATTCTGCCCGATGGATGACAGCGCCGAGAAACTGATGAAAGATGTATTCGACAAGCTGGGACTCAGTGCGAGAGCATATGACAGGATACTGAAAGTTGCCCGAACTATTGCTGATATCAACGGAAGTGAGGTCATAAAAAGACAGCACGTAGCGGCGGCGGCTCAGTACAGAAGCCTCGACAGAAAATACTGGTCAGGCGGCAAATGATACATACAAAAGAAAGTCAGGAAATCAACAGAATGAATGAAGTAAAAGAATTAACAGCATCATCACCGCCTGTGAACACAAAGCCGCTCCGTTCATCAGGCATCGACATAGTAAAAATATTTGCGGCGATAATGGTGGTAACAGTCCATTTTTATCTGAATACTGCCTTTTATGCGGTCATTCCCATAACCGACAGCAATTTCATACCGCCCATCATGCTGTTGTGGACAGCATACACCTGTGTGCCGCTGTTCATGATAACAACGGGCTATCTCATGAAAAATAAAACGCTGACGAAAGGCTACTACAAGGGCATTGTCAAGATCGTTGTCTTTTACCTTGCTGTCAGCACCATCTGCCTTATCTACAAAATAAAACACGGGGCAGAACTGACACCGTGGGAGATACTGCGAGGCTATCTGCGGTTCAGCCATTGCGACTATGCGTGGTATGTGGAGCAATATTTTGTAATGTTCCTGTGCATACCGTTTCTGAATCTGGCATTCAGCGGCTTGAAAAGCAAGAAACAGCATATTGCACTGCTTGTGACGGTGATAGTGCTGTTCTCGGTCGCACCGTCTTTCTATCTTGGATTCGACCCTGCCGACCAGATAAAGCCGCTTCCCGAATTTCCGACGAGAGTCTACCCCGTGGCTTATTATTACCTCGGATGCTACATCAGGCAGTATCCGCCAAAGAAGGATCTATCCACAAAATTAGCGGCATTCGGCATATTTGCCGCCGCACTGGCATTTCTCACATACAGCCTGTACACTCAGTCAAAGAACAATGAGAATCAGTATTTCAGGTCATACCACTTCTTTGAGTATTATTCCTACCCCGTATTTGCGGCGGCAGGCGGAATATTCGTACTTCTCCATGATATAAGATTCAGAAGCAAGATACTGGTAAAAGTTTTATCAATAATTTCCCAGACCTCACTGCTTACCTACCTTATGTCGAGAATATTTGATATGAAGTATTACGACCCGTTCAACTACAAATACGAATTTCCCGATTTTCTGCTGAGATTCAGGCATATTTATGAGATAGTGCCGAAGGTATATTTCCTGTCACTGATGTGGTCACTGGTGATATTGGCGGTGTACAGCGGAATAGCTAAAATTATAAATCATTTTCTCAAACCAAAGGAGACTTAATGAGATCAGCATTTAAAAAACTGCCGTCGGAAAAACACGCAATAGACGGCGGACTGCTGTTTGCAGTAACACTTATAGCGGCGCTTAGTTCGCTGCTGATATACTCCATCGTCAGGAACAAGATGATCGACGGAATCGGCGACAGCTATTGGCAGACCCAGCTATTCTCAATGGGAGTCGGCATTGTTGTGGCGATAGTAATATCTTTTGTAGATTATCACAAGCTGGTGAAGCTGTGGTTTATATTTGCACCACTGGCGCTTCTGCTTGTGGCGCTGACGTTCACACCGCTGGGCTATCAGCGTGAGGGTGCGGACGATAAAGCATGGCTGAACATCGGATTTGTGCAGTTCCAGCCGTCAGAGCTACTGAAGCTGGCATTCATACTCACTTTCAGCTATCACCTTTCCCGTGACGAGGAAGAAATGAACAAGCCGTCACATATGGCATTACTTCTGGTACACGGCATGATACCGATCGGTATCGTCGGCTTGCAGGGTGACTACGGAACAGCCATCGTCTTTGCGGCGATATTCGCATTCATGATATGTTCCGCAAGAATATCGTGGAAGTATCTCCTTGCCGCACCGTTTGCAGTTGCGGCGGCGGCGGCATTGATGTGGTTCTTCTTACTGGGAAATATGCATAAGAAGCGAATCCTGATACTCTTTCACCCCGGAACAGACCCGGAATATATCGAGTATCAGCAGGACTTGGGACTTGCGGCACTGAAATCAGGCGGAGTATTCGGCAAGGGACTTTTTGCGAAGCCCGAAGAATATATCTCCGTTCCGGAAATGCACAATGACTTTATTTACACATATGCAGGTCAGGTATTCGGATTTGTCGGTTCGATGGGACTGCTTATCATATTCGTTTACATCAGCCTGAAAATTTTCGGAGACAGCAGAGTTACCCGTGACCATCTGGGAAAATTCATCTGTATGGGCGCATTCGGACTTATATTCGCCCACTGTCTCATGAATATCGGAATGGTGCTGAAAGTTGCTCCTGTTATCGGTGTACCGCTCCCCTTCCTCAGCGCAGGCGGAACGGCTATGATAAGTATGTACGCAATGATAGGGCTTGTCCTCAGTACTTACAGCCATCGTGCAAAGAACTATAACGTTTTCTATGACGAAGATGAGGAAGACGAATAAGAACTTGGCTTCACAAGATATATCGGGGGAAACCTTTCTGCGGAAAAGTTTCCCCCGATTTTTGATTCAAAGATCAGAATTCAGCCGATAGTCCGTGAGAATATGCACAGACTTACCGTTTTGTAGTGGTGCGGTGCTGATTTTCGTGCTTGTCTGATTTATTTCCGCTTACACCGTCAATAATATCTTCAGCGGCATCGCCTGCACCATCAACAATATCCTCGCCTGCATCTTCAACACCGTCAATTACGTCATTGGCATAGTCGCCAGCGTCCTTATGCCTGCCGTTGGTTGTGGTACGTTCGTAGTTGCTTTCGTAGTCTTCCTCGGTGGTGGGGATCTGTATACCGTTGTCATTATTCACATCTGAGCGGTGGTCAGCACTGCCGCATGAAGTGAAAGCTGCACAAACCGCAAATAAAATGGAGCATATTGCTAAATGCTTTTTCATACAATTTCATCCTTTCAAAATCGTCGCTGGGGAGAAGTTTTCCACAACGCATTTTTATTGTTTGCGAGTTTTTCAAGATTATCCACACAGTTTTCAACTTTTACCCCATGTAAAAAACTGTATTCTGCGTAGTTTTCCACCTTTTCCACCAACTTTTCAACAGTTGCGGCTAAAACCCCACACTTGTTTCAACACCGTGTGGAAAACTTCTCAACCACAATGTGGAAGAAAATTAGGATTATATTGCTGTTGAAATTTGGTTGAAAATGGCATAACGTGTCGAATCTTGTATTTTTCAAAAAAATCGTCGGATGTAAGAACGAAATTGTAGGGGCTGCCTTTGGCAGTCCTCCAATAATCTGATAAATGTGAATAGAACATTGTACGGGCGGATATCATCCGCCCGTCATTCAGCGTGAAAAAAATTGTTACGGAATTAAA
>JAEDMD010000134.1 GCA_016303195.1 Oscillospiraceae bacterium
AGAGGTTGTCGTACTTCTCAGCTGCATCGCCGCCGCCTACACCGAAGTTGATGAAGTTGATGCTTGAGTCAGCAGAGTTGTCTGCAACTGCCTCAGCGTCAAGGCCCTTCCACTGAGCGATGAGGTAAGGAACGTCATCTGCGTTCCAAGCTGCAACTGTGAATACGTCGCCGCCTGTTGCAACAGAAGCGTCAAGCTCGCCTGTGCTCTCAGTAGCTTCTGAAGACTCAGCCTCTGAAGACTCCTCAGCTTCAGAAGACTCCTCAGCTTCAGAAGACTCCTCAGCCTCTGAAGACTCCTCAACTGTTGAAGAAGAAGAAGCTGTTGAAGTTGATGATGACTCAGTGTCACCACAGCTTGAGAATGCAGTAGCTGACATTGCAAGAGTAGCTACTAATGCTAAAGTTCTCTTAAGTGTGTTCATTAGATTTTTCCTCCTTAAATATGTATATCGTACCGTTGCGGTAAGATATTCGTGAATAATAAAATAGTGTTTACGGCTCCCTCAAGGGCTTGTTCAGCCCGTGTGAATGTCCTCACCCGTGGCTTAAACATCACCCTTCGTTCACCGTTTGCGGCTGCTATTTGGCGCAGCCTATAATTTAGACGTAAAGTCCGTTTGTTCATCACAAAGACATTCCAAGCATTACGGATTACCCAAATATGAAGCATCAGTTCCGCACTACGGCGGCATACAGACACGAATGTTTTCCGTGAAAGTATGTCATTGCTTTCGCACTTTCCGTCAGCAGTCAAACCCGTGCATGATTCATCGACTGTTATGCCAAGTACGGCATCGGCAGCCGCCCCTTCATGCTACAATGTTTCGGATTGCTTTTGTATTACCAATATACCCTATTTTTTGTCTAAAGTCAATAATTTGAATCGTTTCTTAACCATATTTAGTCGTTGTGTACAATTTCAACCCGTTTTTTATAGCATATATCACAGTTTTTACGTCAATAGTTACAAAACGGTAAAGATTTTATTGTCATTAATTCTTTATTTGTTACATTGTCCCGGTGTTCTTTTTATCGTAATTGCCAATGATGCCAAAATGGAGCAGTTGATTGAGCAATTTTTATGTCAGTTCGTATAACAAGCACGATGTTTAACTATTTGTAAAATCGTTTTTACCCTTTCGCAGAGATTTGTGCATAATAGCTAAGAACATCACTTGCATCAGTGCCGTCAACAATACCGTCTTTGTTGAAATCGCTGCATTCCATCGCACGCCAGTCAAGCAAACCTCCACCGCCTGCCGAAACAAGCGCATAATGGGATAATATAAGCGATGCATCCGCACCGTCAATTATCCCGTTCATATCAGCATCGCCCGAACCGTAGACAAAATTCCTTTCTATGGTCATTGTATAAGGCTCACAAGCGAACACTTCCGCTCCCCTTCTTGTACGGATGTTTACGGTATCTCCATCGTACGCAACAGGACTGCTGCCATATTCAAACCCCCTGTAATCTTCATCCGTAGGTTCGCTTACATATGCTATCTCCAGATCATACCACGTAAATCCTGCATCTTCGGGAATTTCCAGTGTATTTTCGTCTTTGTTATAGAATATTTTCGACAGATCGGGACGAACAGGAACATCTACATATTTCGTAACACCGTTGTAATCGATCTTAAGCTGCTGCCCTGCAAGAGCGGACACAGACGAACCTGTTGAGAGCCTTGTTCCATCGGGAGCATAGACAGCAAAACTGCCGTTTATTTTTATGGTTTCATCAGAATAGTCAAAAGTAACAAATTCTCTTACAATATCCACAAGCAGTTCATTATCAAGATAATTTTCCTTTGAAAGTGCGAATGCAAGCGTTGTTGTGCCGTAATCCACATCCATCTGCTCAGTCATTTTGTAATTTTCCAGCTTTTGACCATCAAGCATCACATCACAGCCCGATATCGGGAACAGCCTTATTTTATCTGCGGTAGACGAAACCTTGATCCTCCATCTTCCATCAGGCCGTTTCTCTGCGTATTTCAGTATCGGCGAATAATAAGGCGGACTTGTGTCATATCCCAGATCAAACAGCTCAGCTTTGGCAGGATAATAATTTCTACCGCAAGTTACGCCGGATGCACTTTTCGCCGTGAGCAATGTTTCGTTTTCGATTGCAAACGGCTCTTTGTACGGATAAAATTCTCCGCCATCTATTGCATATTCCGACGCTCCGAATAATTCTACTTTTTCATTTTGAGGAACTGCGCCCGACATATGCGAAAAATGAGGAGTACCAACTTCCGAACCAAAGGCTTTCAGGCTGACATTTCCCATTATTATGCTGATATCGCTTTTTTCAAACAGATCTTTGTAATACTCGGACTGCGTTTCAGCCTGTAAAAGTTCATCTGTATCTGCCTCATCAATGCCGTCATGCAGTTCTTCGATCAGAACATCAAGAAGATGCTGCTTCTGTTCATCACTATATTGATATTTTCCGTCCTCGGACGAATCCCATTTTACACCGTCTCCGCTGAAAAAGCTCTCGTTTTCACCGGTATATTTGCAAATCCCCTCATATGTGGTGTAACTGCCGATATCGGTGATCTGTTCGGTTTCCTTGTCAACGGCTATCAGGGCAGTTTCAAGAGGTATGACATATGGGCTATCAGGACAGCTCATCTTCATAGCAACTGCAAATTTCGTCTCCCCGTCAATATAAACAGGCTCGTCAAGATCAATGGTAAAATATCCTGTAAGATCGGAATGTCCGCTTTTTACAGCCGCCAGCTCACCCGATGTCGGGTCAGAACAATCCGTAACATTCGTATAAATATACACCTCATAGTCCGTATCAGGATTCATTATATATGTTGAGACCGCCTCGATCTGTTTAGGTTCATAGTTTTCAAAAACATTAGCCATATATGACGGCGTTCCGTCCTGAAGCTCCTTCTCGTCCTCACCTGCCGCAAGCGTCTGCACAGGAACAAAACTGTCATGCTGGAAATTTATCGTATGCTCATCCTTGTCAGTCATTTCATAAGTGGTGAATTCCCCGACAGATCGGTCATAATATGACACCCAGATATATCCGTCCTGCCCGTAGTCTGAGCCCCAGCTGTTCTTGACAAGCCATGCGCCGTTCCCCTCAGGCTTCACTCTGAAATCGGAAGCAGGAAAATTGTCATCCCAGCCTGCGATAACTACCGCATGATTTGCAAATCTTGGCTTCTTATTGCAGTTTGTGCTGAAATAAACCGAACTGTAATATTTCATTTTATCGGAGCAATAACTCATATCGACAGCATGACCATCCATGACGAACTGCTTTATCAACGAATTTATCTGTTCAAAATTGCTTCTGTCATCGTCATAATCCAGCATTACAGCATTTTTTAGATGGAACACTCCCGAACACTTGGAAAGCACCTCATTCGACAACGGCCGCAGACTGTCTTTGTCGCCATAAGGCATGACTTTTTCAAACTCAGGGCCTATCCACTGTGACCAAAGATTTACCACAGTACGTGAATTTCCGCCATATTTCAGAACATCATCAATATCGGTGAACGGCAGGGTTATCTGGTCAAAACCGCCGTAGGAGTATATTGCCGTATGCATTTCGGAAATGTCAATATCAGGCATTATATCCACAAGTTCAGTCTCAACTGCCGCCGCTGAAGAATGTGCCCAGCAAGTACCGTAATCCAGCTGATTCTTCACCGAGGTCATTTTCCCCTGATCTCTCAGGTCAAACGATGACGGAAATGCTGTTTCGCCGTTCAGACTGATGTCTCTTTCAACAGGTGAATAATGTGCCACAGGAAAAATATCATCACTTTCACCGCCGATGAACTTCCCGAATTCGGGAACAGAAAGCGAGATCCCCGAATAATTCGGTCTTGCCGCACGTTCCTGAGGAATTGCCGTATTCTCAATATCTATTCTGACCGCTGCATTGGCGGAAGGCGAATAAACTCCAAGAGAAAGTACTGCCGCCATTACAGCACATGAAAATTTTTTTCTCATATTTGCCTCCTTTACATTTATAGAAAGATTATAGCATATTTAATCCGATATGTAAATACTGTTCCACTATTGTACACGCAGATCAAATTTTCTGATTATAGATATTAATTTGTAGGGACTGCCTTTGGCAGTCCTTACAGTACCACAAAATATCAGGAGGACCGCCAAAGGCGGCCCCTACAATTTCTTTCTAATATTTGTCAAATCATTTTAAAAAGTAATTTTGCGTAACGATTGTAATAAATCAGCATCAGCCTGCATATCATTCTCCGAGGAGGCGATGTTATGGACAGATCGCATATTGATAAATACAAAAGTGAAATGATGGCGCTTTATGGCAAAAGCAAAGGGTCTGCCATGGAAAAAGATGAGGAAAAATATGTCAGTCCGCCGCAGGAAAGCATTGATGCCGATACCCCCGACGATACAGCCTATGAGGAGCATCCGCAGGAGGACAGGGATGAAACTGCCGACACCGAGGACGAATTCAACCAATGTTATCCCGAACCCGATCTTTCCGACCTTGACACTGATTCGGGAAACCTTGATACTTCGGGTAACGAAAACTCACCGCATTATGCCAATGAAGCGGAGCTTGGCGATTCCATCGGCTATATACAGGCAAATGTACGAACAGGCAACGAATCCTCCCCTGTTGAAGGCGCTTCTGTCACAATAACCGCAATAATCAACGGACAGAGGCTGATAATCGCTTCGGGAGTCACCGACAGAAATGGCACAACTCCTAAATTCTCCGTTCCCGTTCCCGACCTCGAACATTCACAGTCCCCTGATTCGCAGATACGTCCTTACAGCCTTTTTGACGTTACAGTCAATGCTGAGGGCTATTTCACCGCAAGAAGTGTGGATGTGCCTGCATTTTCAGGTATAACCTCAGTGCAGAATTTCAACATGATACCCGTTCCCTACATGATGAACGGCAGTGACGAAACCCTCACATACTACAACCGAGAGCCGAATTTCAGTGAAGGAAGTGAGTAAATGCTGACAGGAACACCTTTTATCCCCGAAACTATTACCGTCCACTTAGGCTATCCCGATGTTGATGCCCCTAATGTGACCATTGATTTTCCTGCTTATATCAAAAATGTGGCATCAAGCGAGATCTTCCCCACATGGCCCGAAAGTGCTTTACGTGCGAATATTTACGCTATAACCTCATTTGCGCTCAACCGAATCTATACAGAATGGTACAGATCAAGAGGATATGATTTCGATATCACCGCTACTACGCAGTTCGATCAGATGTTCATTAACGGCAGGGAGTATTTTGAGAATATCAGCTATCTTGTAGATGAGCTTTTCAATGATTATGTGCGGCGGCAGGGCTGCGTCGAACCGCTGTTCACTGCATTCTGCAACGGTACGACTTCAACTTGTCAGGGGCTCTCCCAATGGGGAACTGTCACTCTTGCCAACCGTGGCTTCACTCCGTATGAAATACTGCAATACTACTATGGGGATAATATCGACATCGTGAAAAATGCCCCTGTGAAAACAAATATGCCCTCATTCGGCGGTCTTGACCTGACCATAGGCTCGGCTGACAACGATGTCAAAACTGTTCAGGTCTATCTTAACCGCATTTCGGGAAATTAT